>NZ_QAJB01000085.1:0-19225 GCF_003061325.1 Microbacterium sp. HMWF026 | reverse complement strand
AGGACCTCGCGGACGAGTCCGAGGCCGCGATCGAGTGGCGGGGCCTCGCGCGCGCGCTGGCCGACGTCACCGCGGTGCCCGCGTTGCCGACGCCGCCCGGCTTCCTCGCCGAGCTGCGGCCGTACCAGCGCGAAGGTCTGTCGTGGCTCGCCCTGCTGCACGGGCATCGGCTGGGCGGCATCCTCGCCGATGACATGGGGCTCGGCAAGACCCTGCAGCTGCTCGCCCTCATCGCGCACACGCGCACCCTGCCCGATCCGCGCCCCTGGCTCGTGGTCGCACCCACCTCGGTGCTGCCGACCTGGCGCGACGAAGCCGCCCGCTTCGCGCCCGGACTGCGCGTCGCGGTCGTCGAGGCGACATCCGTGCGGCGTCGGCAGACCATCGCCCACATCGCCGCCCGAGCCGACATCGTCGTCGCCCCGTACGGCGTCGTCCGGACGGATGCCGACGAGTTCGCCGTCCCGCACTGGTCGGGTGTCGTGCTCGACGAGGCGCAGTTCGTGAAGAACCCCGCGACGCGCGTGCACCGCGCCATCGCCGCCCTGCGCTCCGATGCCGTCTTCGCCGCGACCGGGACGCCGGTCGAGAACGGCCTCGACGACCTGTGGGCCCTGCTCTCGCTGACGGCACCGGGGCTCTTTCCCTCGATCCGGCGGTTCCGCGAGGACTACACGCGCGCGATCGAGCAGCTGCCCACCGATCAACCGACGGCCCTCTCGGCCGCGGCGGCGAGCGCGCACCGCGAGAAGACGCTCGATCGTCTGCGTCGCCGCGTGCGACCGTTCCTGCTGCGCCGCACGAAGGACGTCGTGGCATCCGATCTGCCGACCAAGCAGGAGCAGCAAATCACGGTGGCCCTCTCGCCCGCTCACCAGGAGCTCTACGACCGCGTCCTGCAGCGGGAACGCCAGAAGGTGCTCGGGCTGCTCGACGACCTGGACCGCCAGCGCTTCATCGTCTTCCGCTCCCTGACGCTGCTGCGCATGCTGGCGCTGGCCCCGGGGCTCGTCGACGAACGCGACGCCCACCTGGGGTCCGCCAAGCTCGACGAGTTGCTGGAGCGACTGGTCGAGATCGCCGCCGAGGGGCACCGTGCCCTGGTGTTCAGTCAGTTCACGTCGTTCCTCGATCTCGCGGCCGAGAGATTGGATGCCGCCGGCCTCGCATACGCGCACCTCGACGGCAGCACGGCTCGGCGGGGCGAGGTGGTGGAGCGTTTCCGCGCGGGCGAAGCCCCCGTGTTCCTCATCAGCCTGAAGGCCGGCGGCTTCGGTCTGACCCTCGTCGAGGCCGACTACGTCTTCCTGCTCGACCCGTGGTGGAACCCCGCGGCGGAGTCGCAGGCGATCGACCGCACGCATCGCATCGGCCAGATCAGGAGCGTGTTCGTCTACCGGCTCATCGCGGCGGGCACGGTCGAAGAGAAGGTACGCGCGCTGCAGCAGCGCAAGGCCGCGCTGTTCGACGCGGTGATCGACGATGACGACGCGTTCGCGGCGTCGCTCGAGGCGGATGACATCCGTGCGCTGCTGGGAGAGTGAGACCGGTGGGCGGGTAGTCTCGCACTCCCGGTCGACGAACGATCGACCGAAGAGGCGGGGGGCGACATGACGAGCACCGAGCCCGGCTACCACCCACCCGCTTTCCCGCTCTTCGAGGCGGTGTTCCCCGACGAGGTGTCGGAACCGCGGCGTTGGCTCTCCGGCTGGAACGGCCTCACGACCGCCCCCGCCACCGACGTGACGCTGGCGGCGCGGGGCGAGAGGGCCACGGCGCTGGTGACCTCGTCCCGGTGGGCCGCTGTCGACGACGCGCGGATGTCCGGGTTCCTCACACTGACCGCGTTCCGCGTCCCGGAACTCCCCGACTCCACCGCCGAGCTCGTCCGGCTCGCCGAGGATGACGGGCGGTGGGATGCCGGCACCCTCGACGTCGACGGTCGCGCGCTCCCCGCCCTGGCGACGAGCGTCGGAGGGGTGACGGTCGCGTGCTGCGTGGATCCGCCGGCCGGGGTCGGCGTCGTCGTCGTCGCGGTGGGTGCGGTGGCCCTGCGTCGGCTGGTCCCGGCGCGGCGGACGGCGTATCCCGCCGATCCGTTCATCGCCCACCGCTACGCGGACCTCCCCGCGGTCGACGACCTCGTCGGATGACCGCGACCCCCGCGCCCGTCCCCAGGATCCTCGAATGACTCTGTACACGCGTATCGACATCGTTGCCGATGACGAGCTCGACGGTGCCACGACCGTGTGGGCGGACGTGACGATCGACGGATTCCCTCACCGGCTCGTGGTCGATACCGGCGGCGCGACGAGCAGCCTGGTCGCCGACGAGACCACGGCGCACCTGCGACGTACCGTTCGGGAGCGCCCGGGTGGACGCGGCGCCTTCGCCGCCGGTGGCGCGTCGCACCGGGTCGACGCGCGCTGGATGCAGGTCGGACAACTTGGCGTGAGAGAGCCGCGATTCGACCTCGAAGAGCATCCCGCGGCGCGGCCGATCCTCGGCCTCGACGTCCTCGCGCGGCACCGCCTCGATTTCGACTTCGCGCGCGGCACCCTCTGCTTCGATGCGACGGACGCCCCCGACGCGCGGCGACCGCTGGCCCAATCGCCCTCCGGTCATCCCTTCGTCGGCGTGACATGGGGAACCGTCGAAGTGATGGCGCTCTGGGACTCCGGGGCCGACGTCTCGCTCGTGGATGCAGGCTTCGCACGGCGTCACGCCGAACTGTTCCAGCCGATTGAGACCGCCGACGCCGGCGACGCGCGCGGTGCCCAACGCGCCGTCGTCCTGGCGCGGGCCGATGCCCTGACGATCGGTGGTCGTCGTTTCGCGCCGTCGGTCGTCGCGGTGACGGACCTCACCGGGCTCGGTGGGCCCGGTGCGGGGCCCCTCGAGGTGATCCTCGGCATGCCGGTACTGCGCGGCGCCGCGTGGGCCCTCGATTTGCGCGAGGGCTGGTGGGGTTTCGCGGGAGAGTGACCAAGAGGGTACGTCCGGCCGCGGGCACCGGAGGCTGGCATCCATCCTCCCGACACCCCGCGCTCCCCGAACCCTTCCAGCCGGCCCCGCGTAGACTCGTCAGGTTCCGTCCACGACACAGGAGCGACATGAAGATCACCGGCCTCGGCCACGCGGGCATGTTCATCGAGACGCGGGGCGGCAGCATCATCTGCGACCCCGTCATCGGTCCGAGCTTCTTCGGCTCGTGGTTCCCGTTCCCCGACAACCGCGCCCTCGACTGGGAGCGGTTCGGCAAGGCGGACTTCCTCTACATCTCGCACCGCCACCGCGACCACTTCGACCCGGCGATGCTGGAGCGCTACGTGTCGAAGGACATCAAGGTGCTGCTGCCCGAGTACCCCACCGACGACCTCGAGCAAGACCTGCTGGCCCTCGGCTACACCAACCTCGTCCGCACCGAGGCGGGCGTGCCGTTGCAGTTCGGCGACCTGAAGCTCATGGTGACGCCGCTGCGCGCGCCGTCCGACGGGCCGATCGGCGACTCCTCGCTGTCGCTCGACGACGGCACGGCATCCGTGCTCAACCAGAACGACTCGCACCCCCTCGATCTCGAGAAGCTGTTCGACTTCGGCAAGCCCGACGCGTACTTCACCCAGGTCTCGGGAGCTATCTGGTGGCCCATGGTCTACGACCTGCCCCAGGATGCCAAGCAGAACTTCGCTCAGCTCAAGCGCGACGCGCAGAACAAGCGCGCGATGTACTACATCGACAAGGTCGACGCGGAGCACGTCTTCCCGATGGCCGGTCCGCCGATGTTCCTGCGCGAGGAGCTGTTCCGCTACAACGGCACGGGGCTCGAAAACGACTCGATCTTCACCGACCAGCGTGAGTTCCTCGCGCACATGAAGCAGGAGCGCCCCGACCAGAAGGGCTACCTGTTCCTGCCGGGCACCGAGGTCGAGGTGCAGGGTTCGGACGTCACGGTGACGCAGACCCTGTACACGGATGCCGAGATCGAACGCGTCTTCGGCGACAAGTGGAACTACCTCGCCGAGCAGCGCGACAGCCGTCAGGACGAGATCCGCGCCGAGGTCGCCACCCGCGCCGACGTCATCCCGCCGGCCGAGATGCTCGCCGCGCTGAAGGAGTGGTGGGAGCCGCTGCTCCGCCGCGCCCGGACCATCCGCAACGGCGTCGGGGGAGTGGTGCGCTTCCGCATCGGCGAGCTCGACATGGTCGTGGACTTCCCCAAGGCGAAGCTGCGCGAGTACGCCGGCGAGGAATGCATCTACTGGTACACGATCCCCGCCGACCTGGTCTCGACGAACATCCGCGACCACGAGATCGACTGGTCGAACTCGATCTTCCTGTCGATGCAGTTCGAGGTCGGACGCTCGGGCAAGTTCAACGAGTTCCTCACGACGTTCCTCAAGTGCCTCTCGCGCGACCGCATCGAGTACGTCGAGAACTGGTACGCCGAGCAGAGCGATCAGACCGAGGATGCCGAGATCGACGGGTGGACCGTGCAGCGTCGGTGCCCGCACCTGCGCGCCGACCTGACCAAGACCGGCAAGATCGAGAACGGCGTGCTGACGTGCTCGCTGCACGACTGGAAGTGGGACCTCGAGACCGGTCGGTGCCTGACGACGACGGGTCACCCGATCCGTTCGACGCCGATCCGCACGACCGCCAGCGGCGAGCGCGCCGCGGCCGCGCAGGTCGCCGCGGGCTGAACCCCGCCCGCTCGCCACGCCCCCGGGGTGCGCCACATCACGTGATCTCGCCGACACGCCGTGCCTTGGCATGTGACCTCGCCGAGATCACGTGACCTCGGCGGGGCAGGACGTAACCGGCCCGGCTGCATGTCGGCGCGGCCGCACGCGTCGAGCGCGCCCGTGCGACGCCGACCCCGCGCCGTCCAACGCCACCCGCTAGACTCGACGAAGAACCACAGCAACCTTTAACCCCGTCCCGTGAGGCGGAGAAGGGAGCAGCGGATGAATACGCGCACCGTCATGCACGATGCCGATATCGCCCGCGCTTTGACGCGCATCTCGCACGAGATCCTGGAGTCCAATAAGGGACCGGAAGGTCTCGTCCTCCTCGGCATCCCGACCCGCGGCGTCACGCTCGCGAACCGGATCGCCCCGATGATCGGCGACTTCGGCGGCGCACAGGTCCCGGTCGGCGCGCTCGACGTGACGATGTACCGCGACGACCTGCACCGCAACCCGACGCGAGCCCCGCGGCGCACCGAGATCCCCGTCGGCGGCATCGACGGCAAGACCGTCGTGCTCGTCGACGACGTGCTGTTCTCGGGCCGCAGCATCCGCGCCGCCCTCGACGCCCTGCAGGACATCGGGCGCCCCGCCGCGGTGCGCCTGGCGACGCTCATCGACCGGGGCCACCGCGAACTCCCCATCCGCCCCGACTTCGTGGGCAAGAACCTGCCGAGCGCGCGCGACGAACGCGTCAACGTCCGACTCGCCGAGGTCGACGGCGTCGAAGAGGTGACGATCGAGTCATGAGGCACCTGCTCGATACCCAGCACCTCTCGCGCGCCGACGCCCTCGAGATCCTCGACGTCGCCGAGGACATGGCCGACACCCAGCGCCGCGAGGTCAAGAAACTTCCGACGCTGCGCGGCAAGACCGTCGTCAACCTCTTCTTCGAGGACTCCACGCGCACCCGCATCTCGTTCGAGGCCGCCGCCAAGCGCCTCTCGGCCGACGTCATCAACTTCTCGGCGAAGGGCTCGAGCGTCAGCAAGGGCGAGTCGCTGCAGGACACCGCCCAGACGCTGCAGGCGATGGGGGCGGATGCCGTGGTCATCCGCCACGGCGCGTCCGGGGCCCCGCGCACCCTCGCGACGTCCGGGTGGATCAGCGCCGGCGTGGTGAACGCGGGCGACGGCACCCACGAGCACCCGACGCAGGCTCTGCTCGACGCCTTCACGATCCGAAAGCGCCTGCACGGCGATGCCAGCCGCGGCCGCGACCTCGACGGCATCCGGGTCACGATCGTCGGCGACGTGCTGCACTCCCGCGTCGCCCGTTCGAACGTGTGGCTGCTGCACACCCTCGGCGCGCACGTCACGCTGGTGGCTCCGCCCACCCTGGTGCCGCAGGACGTCAGCGGCTGGCCGATCGAGGTCGAGTACGACCTGGATCGCGCGATCGCCGCCGCTCCCGACGCGCTCATGATGCTGCGCATCCAGCTCGAGCGCATGTCGGCGGCGTATTTCCCGACTGAACGGGAGTATTCCCGGCGCTACGGACTGGACGCTCGGCGTTTGCAGGCCCTGCCGGGCGGTAGCATCGTTCTACACCCCGGTCCGATGAACCGGGGCCTGGAGATCTCCGCCGAAGCCGCCGATTCCCCGCGCTCGACGGTGCTCGAGCAGGTCACGAACGGTGTCTCCGTGCGGATGGCCGTGCTGTACCTGCTGCTGGCGGGCGAGCGGCCCGACAGCGAGAGAGAGGACCTCCGATGAGCCACGCCACCCCCCAGACCCTTCTGGTGCGCGGCGCGCGCGTCGAGGGTCAGGATGCCACCGACCTCCTCGTCCGGGACGGCGTCATCGCCGAGACCGGGTCGGGCCTGTCGCACGCCGGTGCGACCGTCGTCGACGCCGATGGGCTGATCGCCCTCCCGGGCCTGGTCGACCTGCACGTGCACCTGCGGGAGCCCGGGTTCGAGGCATCCGAGACGATCCTCACGGGTTCGCGGGCGGCCGCGGCGGGCGGTTTCACCACCGTCTTCGCCATGCCGAACACCTCGCCCGTCGCCGACACCGCCGGGGTGGTCGAGCAGGAGCTGGCCCTCGGCGAGGCCGCCGGCTACGTGCACGTGCAGCCGATCGGGGCCGTGACGGTGGGGCAGAAGGGCGAGCGGCTCGCCGAGCTCGGCGCGATGGCCGACTCCCGTGCCCGCGTCCGCGTGTTCAGCGACGACGGCTTCTGCGTCTTCGACCCGCTCATCATGCGCCGAGCGCTGGAGTACGTGAAGGCGTTCGACGGCGTGATCGCCCAGCACGCGCAGGACCCGCGCCTCACCGAGGGCGCGCAGATGAACGAGGGCGCCGTCTCGGCCGAGCTGGGCCTCACCGGCTGGCCCGCCGTCGCCGAGGAGTCGATCATCGCGCGCGACGTGCTGCTGGCCGAGCACGTCGGCTCGCGCCTGCACGTGTGCCACCTGAGCACCGCGGGCTCGGTCGACATCATCCGCTGGGCCAAGAAGCGCGGCGTCAACGTCACCGCCGAGGTCACCCCGCACCACCTGCTGCTGACCGACGAGCTCGTACGCGACTACGACCCGCGCTTCAAGGTCAACCCGCCGCTGCGCCGCGAAGAGGACGTGCTCGCCGTGCGCGAGGGTCTCGCCGACGGCACGATCGACATCGTGGCGACCGACCACGCCCCGCACCCCGCCGAGGCGAAGGCCTGCGAGTGGGCGGCCGCGGCAAACGGCATGGTCGGCCTCGAGAGCGCGCTGCGCGTGGTGCACCAGGCGATGGTCGAGACGGGCCTGATGACCTGGGCCGACGTGGCGCGCGTGATGTCGGCGACGCCCGCGCGCATCGGCCGACTCGACGGTCACGGCACGCCCGTCGCGGCCCGTCAGCCCGCGACCTTCACGCTGTACGACCCGCGCCCCACGCGGACGTTCGCGGTCGCGGACCTGCGCGGTCGCAGCACGAACTCGCCGTACCTAGGCCGGGAGCTCCCCGGCGAGGTGCGGTGGACCGTGCGCGCCGGCATCCCGACCGTCGTCGACGGCGCGGTGCTCGACGCCCCCGGGGCGCTCGCGTGAGTCGCGAGGGCGCCCTGCTGGTCATGGCCGGCATCGCCGTCGTCCTGCTCGCGCTGCTCGCGTGGGCCTGGGTGCGACGAACGCGGCGCGATGCGCGCTACTCCGTCCCGGTGGGGGAGCTGCCCGCGGACGCCGTCGAGACGGCGGTGTTCCCGGGGCTCTACGTCGCCACGACCCGTCACGACGAGCCGCTCGAGCGTCTCGCCCTCAAGGGTCTGGGCTTCCGCTCCCGCGTCGACGTCACGGTCACCTCGGCCGGCGTCGCGCTCGACCTGCCGGGCCAGCCGCGCATCGCGCTCACCCGCGACCGCCTCGTGGATGCCGCCCAGGCCACCGTCGCCATCGACCGCGTGGTCGAGCGCGACGGGCTGACCCGCGTCAGCTGGCGCATCGACGACGACACGGTCGTCGACACCTACCTCCGACCTCAGGATGCCTCGGCGAAAGCCCTCGCCGACGCCATCCGTCCGCTCATCACCTCGACAGGAAGCGACGCATGACCGCCCTGATCCCTTCCGCGCTGTCCGCGCGCGAACCGGCCGTCCTCGTGCTCGAAGACGGCACCCGCTACACCGGCCGCGCGTACGGCGCGCGCGGCGAGACCCTCGGCGAGGTCGTCTTCGCCACCGGCATGACCGGGTACCAGGAGACCATCACCGACCCGTCGTACGCCGGACAGATCGTCCTGCAGACCGCCCCCCACATCGGCAACACCGGCGTGAACGACGAGGACCCCGAGTCGCGTCGCATCTGGGTGGCCGGCTACGTCGTGCGCGACCCCTCGCGCATGGTGTCGAACTGGCGCGCGAACCGCTCGCTCGACGAGGCGCTCGTCGAGGACGGCATCGTCGGCATCTCGGGGATCGACACGCGCGCGGTGACGCGACGCATCCGCTCCTCGGGCAGCATGCGCGGCGGCGTGTTCTCGGGTGAGGCCGCGAGCCTCGACGCCGACGAGCAGCTGCGCCGCGTGCGCGAGGCGCCGGGCATGGCGGGCCGCAACCTGTCGGCCGAGGTCTCGGTCACCGAGGTCGAGGTCACCCCGGCCACCGCCGAGCGCATCGGCAACCTCGCGGTGCTCGACCTGGGCGTGAAGAAGTCGACCATCGACAACCTCGCGGCGCGCGGGTTCGACGTGCACGTCTTCCCCCAGTCGGCGACCATCGACGAGATCCGCGCGATCGAGCCGGTCGCGGCGTTCTACTCCAACGGTCCCGGCGACCCCGCGGCATCCGACCAGCATGTCGAGCTGCTGCGCGCGGTGCTCGGCGACGGCCTGCCGTTCTTCGGCATCTGCTTCGGCAACCAGCTGCTGGGTCGTGCCCTGGGCTTCGGCACCTACAAGTTGCCGTTCGGTCACCGCGGCATCAACCAGCCCGTGCTCGACAAGACCACCGGCCGCGTCGAGATCACCTCGCAGAACCACGGCTTCGCGGTCGAAGCCCCCCTCGACGAGATCGTCGACAGCCCCGCGGGCTTCGGGCGCGTCGAGGTCAGCCACATCGGCCTCAACGACAACGTCGTCGAGGGTCTGCGCGCCCTCGACATCCCCGCGTTCAGCGTGCAGTACCACCCCGAGGCCGCCTCGGGTCCGCACGACGCCAACTACCTGTTCGACCGCTTCCGCGACATGGTGATCGCTGATCAGGAGACCAAGACCAATGCCTAAGCGCGACGACATCCGCTCCGTCCTCGTCATCGGCTCCGGCCCGATCGTCATCGGTCAGGCCTGCGAGTTCGACTACTCCGGCACCCAGGCCTGCCGCGTCCTGCGCGAAGAGGGGGTGCGCGTCATCCTCGTCAACTCCAACCCGGCGACGATCATGACCGACCCCGACTTCGCCGACGCGACCTACATCGAGCCGATCACCCCCGAGGTCATCGAGTCGATCATCGCCAAAGAGAAGCCGGATGCCGTCCTGCCCACCCTGGGCGGGCAGACCGCGCTGAACGCGGCGATCCAGCTGCACAAGCGCGGCATCCTCGAGAAGTACGACGTCGAGCTCATCGGCGCGGACTTCGACGCGATCAACCGCGGCGAGGACCGTCAGATCTTCAAGGAGCTGGTGCTGGAGGCGGGCGCCGATGTCGCGGCATCCGTCATCTGCCACTCGATGGACGAACTGCTCGCCGGTGCCGAGAAGCTCGGTTACCCGCTGGTCGTCCGCCCCTCGTTCACGATGGGGGGCCTGGGCTCGGGCTTCGCGTACGACGAGGCCGACCTGCGCCGCATCGGCGGTGCGGGCCTGCACGACTCGCCCACCAACGAGGTGCTGCTCGAGGAGTCGATCCTCGGGTGGAAGGAGTACGAGCTCGAGCTCATGCGCGACACCGCCGACAACACGGTGGTCGTCTGCTCGATCGAGAACGTCGACCCGGTCGGCGTGCACACCGGCGACTCGATCACCGTCGCGCCCGCGCTGACGCTGACCGACCGCGAGTACCAGAAGCTGCGCGACATCGGCATCGACATCATCCGCGCGGTGGGCGTCGACACCGGCGGCTGCAACATCCAGTTCGCCGTCCACCCGAAGACCGGCCGCATCATCGTCATCGAGATGAACCCGCGCGTGTCCCGCTCGAGCGCGCTGGCGTCGAAGGCGACGGGCTTCCCGATCGCCAAGATCGCCGCGAAGCTGGCGATCGGCTACCGCCTCGACGAGATCCCGAACGACATCACCAAGGTGACCCCGGCGAGCTTCGAGCCCACGCTCGACTACGTCGTGGTCAAGGTGCCGCGGTTCAACTTCGAGAAGTTCCCCGCCGCCGACACCACGCTGACCACGACCATGAAGTCGGTCGGCGAGGCGATGGCGATCGGCCGCAACTACACGACCGCCCTGCAGAAGGCGCTGCGCTCGCTCGAGAAGCGCGGGTCGAGCTTCCACTGGGGCGAGGAGTCGCGCTCGGTGGAGGAGCTGCTCGAGATCGCGAAGACCCCGACCGACGGCCGCATCGTCGTGCTGCAGCAGGCGCTGCGCAAGGGCGCCACGCCCGAGCAGGCCTTCGACGCCACCGCGATCGACCCGTGGTTCATCGACCAGATGGTGCTGATCAACGAGGTCGCGGAGTTCATCGCCGCCGCCTCCGAGCTGGATGCCGACACCCTCCGCGTCGCGAAGGAGCACGGCTTCAGCGACGCGCAGATCGCCGAGCTGCGCGGTCTCGACGAGGCCGCCGTCCGCGAGACCCGCTACGCGCTGGATGTGCGCCCGGTCTACAAGACCGTCGACACGTGCGCGGGGGAGTTCCCGGCTCTGACGCCGTACCACTACTCCTCGTACGACGCCGAGACCGAGGTCACGCCCTCGGACCGCACCAAGGTCGTCATCATCGGCTCGGGCCCGAACCGCATCGGCCAGGGCGTCGAGTTCGACTACTCGTGCGTGCACGCCTCTTTCGCGCTGGCGGATGCCGGGTACGAGACCGTCATGGTCAACTGCAACCCCGAGACCGTGTCGACCGACTACGACACGAGCGACCGCCTGTACTTCGAGCCGCTGACGCTCGAGGACGTCCTCGAGGTGCTGCACGCCGAGAGCCAGTCGGGCACGATCCTCGGCGTCGTCTGCCAGCTCGGCGGCCAGACGCCGCTGGGCCTGGCGAAGGGCATCGAGGCGGCCGGGTACACCATCCTCGGCACGAGCCCCGAGGCGATCGACCTCGCCGAGGAGCGCGAGCTCTTCTCGCGCCTGCTCGACGACGCCGGTCTCGTCGCCCCGCGCAACGGCACCGCGATCGACGTCGAGGGGGCCGTCCAGGTCGCCGAAGAGATCGGGTACCCGGTGCTGGTGCGCCCGAGCTTCGTGCTCGGCGGTCGCGGCATGGAGATCGTCTACTCGACCGAGGCGCTGCGCGACTACTTCGTGCGCGTGGCCGACCAGGCGATCATCGGCCCCGGCCTGCCGCTGCTGGTCGACCGCTTCCTCGACGACGCGATCGAGCTCGACGTCGACGCGCTGTACGACGGCACCGACCTGTACATCGGCGGGGTGATGGAGCACCTCGAAGAGGCCGGCATCCACTCCGGCGACTCCTCGTGCACCCTGCCGCCGGTGTCGCTCGGCCGCACCGAGGTCGACCGCGTGCGCGAGGCGACCTTGGCGATCGCGAAGGGCGTGGGCGTGCGCGGACTGCTGAACGTGCAGTTCGCGATCTCGGCGGGCGTGCTGTACGTCATCGAGGCGAACCCGCGCGCCAGCCGTACCGTGCCCTTCGTGTCGAAGGCGCTCGGCATCCCGCTCGCCAAGGCGGCCAGCCGCATCATGGCCGGCAGCTCCATCGCCGAGCTGATCACCGAGGGACTGCTGCCCGCGCAGGACGGCTCGCGCGTCCCGCTCGACGCGCCGGTCGCCGTCAAAGAGGCGGTGCTGCCGTTCAAGCGCTTCCGCACCGCCGACGGCCACACCGTCGACTCGGTCCTCGGCCCCGAGATGCGCTCGACCGGTGAGGTCATGGGCATCGACCGCGACTTCCCGACCGCGTTCGCGAAGAGCCAAGAGGCGGCGTACGGCGGCATGCCGACGTCGGGGACCGTGTTCATCTCGGTCGCCGACGCCGACAAGCGCGCCGTCATCCTGCCCGCTCACCGTCTGCAGGAGCTCGGCTTCTCGCTCATGGCGACCGAGGGCACGGCCGAGATCCTCGCGCGCAACGGCATCCGGGTGAAGGTCGTCGAGAAGTACTCCGAGACGCAGGGCTCCGGCGAGCAGAACGTCGTCGACCTGATCAACGCCGGAGAGATCGACATGATCGTCAACACCCCCTCGGGCGGGACGGCCCGCGCCGACGGCTACGAGATCCGCGCCGCCGCGGTGGCCGCCGACAAGGCGCTGTTCACCACGATGGCCGTCCTCGGCGCCGCGGTCAGCGCGCTGGGCGCGATGAAGGACGGCTTCGCCGTCCGCAGCCTCCAGGAGCACGCCACCGATCGCGCGGGACGCCTGTGAGCGACACGTTCGGTCAGCGGCTCTCGGCCGCCCTCGACCTGCACGGTGCCCTGTGCGTCGGCATCGACCCCCACGCCGCACTGCTGTCGGCGTGGGGGCTGGATGCCACGGCATCCGGTGCCCGCGACTTCGGCCTGCGGGTGGTCGAGGCCGCCCGCGGCCGCGTCGGCGTGGTCAAGCCGCAGGTGGCGTTCTACGAGCGGTACGGGTCGAAGGGGTTCGCGGCGCTCGAGGACGTGATGGCCGCCGCCCGCGAGGCGGGCCTGCTCGTCATCGCGGACGCCAAGCGCGGCGACATCGGCACGACCATGGAGGGCTACGCGCACGCGTGGCTCGAGCCCGGTGCTCCTCTCGAGGCGGATGCCGTCACCCTGTCGCCCTACATGGGCGCCGACTCGCTGCGCGACACGCTCGGCCTGGCCGTGCGACACGGCAAGGGCGCGTTCGTGCTCACCGCGACGAGCAACCCCGAGGCGCGTGCGCTGCAGAGCGCGATCGTCGACGACGCCCTCGCCGTGGGCGATCGCGAGCACGTCGCCGCGCGCGTGGCGCACGACGTGAACGAGGCGAACATCGGCGCGCCCGGGGCTCTGGGCCCGGTGGGCGTGGTCGTGGGGGCCACGGTCGACCGCGGCGCCTTCGGGCTGGGCGACGTGGCGCTGGCCGGCATGCCGATCCTCGCGCCGGGCTTCGGTGCGCAGGGCGCCGCCCCGTCCGACCTGCGCCGTCTGTTCGGCTACGTCGCCAAGGGCGTCGTGGCGAACGAGAGCCGCAGCATCCTCGCGGTCGGACCCGACCGTCTCGCCGCCCGCATCGACGAGCGCGCCGCGCTCTACCGGGAGTCCTTGAATGGCTGAAACCCGTCGTCCGCCCGAGGTCGACCGCGCCGCCGCGTCGCGACGCGCCGTCGAGGCCCGTCGCGAGCGCGCCGCTCTCAAGCGCGACGTCTCGACGCGCGTCATCTCTCCGCAGGAGCTGCTGCGGCGGGCCCTCGCCGACCCGCAGTCGGCGGCCGGCGCGATGCGCGTGACCGAGTTCCTCACGGCGATCCCCGCGATCGGCGAGAGCAAGCGCGACCGCATCCTGACCTCGTTGAACATCTCGCCCGTCAAGCGCCTCGGGGGTCTCGGTACGCGCCAGCGCGACGCGCTGCGCGCCTACCTCGACGCGCGCTGGCCCGAGCCCGGTCCGCGCGAGGGACGCAGCCGCCTGATCGTGCTGGCCGGTCCGACCGCGGTCGGCAAGGGCACCGTCGCCGCCCACATCAAAGAGAACTACCCCGAGATCCACCTCTCGGTGTCGGCGACGACGCGCTCACCCCGGCCCGGCGAGGTCGACGGGCAGCACTACTACTTCGTCGACGACGCCGAGTTCGACCGCCTCGTCGCGGCGGGGGAGCTCCTGGAGTGGGCCGTGGTGCACAACCAGAACCGCTACGGCACGCCCCGAGAGCCCATCGAGCGCGTGCTCGCGGCCGGCGGAACGGCCCTTCTCGAGATCGACCTGCAGGGCGCCCGCCAGGTGCGGGCGGCCGACCCCTCGGCGACCCTGGTGTTCCTGCTCCCGCCGAGCTGGGACGAACTCGTCGACCGTCTGGTCGGACGGGGGACCGAGGATGCCGAGGAGCGCGCGCGTCGCCTGCGCACCGCCCGCGTCGAGCTCGCCGCGCAGAACGAGTTCGACTACCGCGTCGTCAACGAGGACGTGGCCTCCGCGGCTCGCGACGTGGTGGCGCTGGCGTCCGCGCAGCACTGACGACGACCCGCGACGCCCCTCGGCACGGGCCGGGTCGGCGTCGGCTAGAATAAGAGGATGCTTCGGCGCTCGTCGCGCCGCATCCACCCCATCCGCCGAACCAGGAGGTTCCCCATGGCCGGACGTGACAAGGGCATCATCGACCCGCCCATCGACGCTCTGCTCGACAAGGTCGACTCGAAGTACCAGCTCGTCATCTACGCGTCCAAGCGCGCGCGTCAGATCAACGACTACTACTCCGACCTGCACGAGGGCAACCTCTTCGACAACGTCGGCCCCCTGGTCGACTCCACCGTCGAGGACAAGCCCCTCACCATCGCGCTGCACGAGATCCACGAAGACAAGCTGCGCCTGCGCGCCGCGGAGTGATCCACACCCGCGCACTCTCGTGATCTGTTCACAGATGTGACGATGCCCCGGGCGGCTCACCGCCGCCCGGGGCATACTTGTGCCCGTCCCCGCCCCTTCAGCCCTCCGGAGTCGTCTTGACCGACCTGCGCCTGTTCACGTCCGAGTCCGTCACCGAAGGACACCCCGACAAGATCTGCGACCAGATCTCCGACAGCATCCTCGATGCGATCCTCACCGAAGACCCCTCCGGTCGTGTCGCCGTCGAGACCCTCGTCACGACGGGTCTGGTGCACGTCGCCGGCGAGGTGTCCACGAGCGCCTACGTCGAGATCCCCGCGATCGTGCGCGACGTGGTCACCCGCATCGGGTACACCTCGAGCGACACGGGGTTCGACGGCGACTCGTGCGGCGTCAGCGTGTCCATCGGCGCGCAGTCCTCCGACATCGCCGCCGGCGTCAACAAGGCCTTCGAGCAGCGCGAGCGCGGCTCCGTCGACCCGCGCGACCTGCAAGGCGCGGGCGACCAGGGGATCATGTTCGGCTTCGCCACGAACGAGACCCCGCAGCTCATGCCGATGGCGGCGTGGACCGCGCACCGCATCGCCGAGCGGTTGGCATCCGTCCGCAAGAGCGGAGAGCTCGCGTTCCTGCGTCCCGACGGCAAGACCCAGGTCACGCTCGGCTACGACGGCCTCGTTCCCCGCTCGGTCGATTCCGTCGTGCTGTCGACGCAGCACCACCCCGACATCTCGCAAGAAGACCTGCGTGCCGAGGTGCAGGCCGCGGTGATCGATCCCGTGCTCGCCGAGACGGGTCTCGACCTGCCCGACGTGAAGTACTACATCAACCCGGCCGGGCCCTTCGTCATCGGCGGCCCCAAGGGCGACGCCGGGCTGACCGGGCGCAAGATCATCATCGACACCTACGGCGGCGCGTCCCGTCACGGCGGTGGGGCGTTCAGCGGAAAGGACCCGTCGAAGGTGGACCGATCTGCGGCCTACGCCATGCGGTGGGTCGCCAAGAACGCCGTCGCCGCGGGGCTCGCCGACCGCCTCGAGGTGCAGATCGCGTACGCGATCGGCAAGGCCAACCCCGTCGGTCTGTACGTCGAGTCGTTCGGCACCGCCCACGTGGCCGACGACGTCATCGTGCGGGCGATCCGCGAGGTATTCGACCTGCGCCCCGCGGCCATCGTCGAACAGCTCGACCTGCTGCGCCCGATCTACGCGCAGACCGCCACGTACGGCCACTTCGGTCGCGAGCTCGCGGACTTCACCTGGGAGCGCACCGACCGCGTCGACGAGCTGCGCGCGGCCGCCGGACTCTGAGCGTGGGTGGGGGAGTCCGCCCCGCCCGCGGATCGATCGGCGACCGGTCGACGACCGGGATGCCGCTGCGGGCCGCGGACGGGCGTCGTCGGCTCGGCGCGACGGCGGCGCTCGGCCTGACGGCGGCGCACGGCCTGACGGCGGCGCTCGGCGCAACGGCGGCGCTCGGCGTGTCGTCATGAGCGAGCGTCGGGTCGCGCGGGTGCAGCTGGAGTCGTCGGTTCCGCAGCTCGACCGCCTGTTCGACTACGCCGTCCCGCACCCGCTCGTCGCCGACGTCGCCCCCGGGGTGCGGGTCAAGGTGCCCCTGCGCTCCGCGGGCCGCATGATGGACGCCTTCGTGGTCGAGGTCGTCGCCGACGACGGCACCGAGCGCCCGCTCTCGGCCGTCGAGGCCGTGGTCTCGCCGATGCCGGTGCTGCCCGAGCGTCTGTACACCCTCGCCCGTCGCGTCGCCGATCGTGCCGCGGGCTCGGTGAGCGACATCCTGCGCCTGGCCGTCCCGAAACGCATGGTGCGCGCCGAGAAGGCCTGGGCGGCGGCCCCCGCGCCCGAGGCGCCCGAGATCGTCCCCGCCGCGCGCGAGCGCGCCGAGACGACCCTCGCTGCGTATCCCGGCCTCGCGACGGCCCTCGACGCGGGCGAACGCCTCGCCGTCGACGCCCCGCCGCGCCCGCACCCCGAGCTGCCGCGGGGCGCGTGGGCCGACCTGCTGGCCGCCGCGGCCGTGCACACGCTGGCGCGCGGGCGCAGCGCCGTGCTCGTCGTGCCCGACTACCGCGATCAGGCGCAGCTGCTCGCCGCCCTGGCCGAGCTCGTCGCGCCCGAGGCCGTCGTCCGCGACGACGCCGATCAGGCCGGTCCGGCACGCTACGCCCAGTACCTGCGCACCCTCGCGCCCGTCCCGTGCATCGTCGTCGGCCGCCGCTCGGGCGTGTACGCGCCCGCGCACGACACGGGCCTCGTCGCCATCTGGGACGACGGCGACACCCTGCTGGCCGAGCCGCTGGCGCCGGGGGTGCACGCCCGCGACGCGGCGCTGGTGCGTCAGGAGCTCGAGCACTCCGCGCTGCTGTTCGCCGGTCACACCCGCACGACCGACGTGCAGCGGCTGGTCGACGTGGGCTATGTGCGCGACCTCCCTCAGGCTCGCCGGCCCAGTCCGCGCGTGGTGCTCAGCGCCACGAGAGAGGGCGAGCAGCGGCAGTCGCGCGTGCCGTCCTCGGCCTTCGCCGCCGCTCGCGAAGCGTTGCCGCAGGGACCGGTGCTGGTGCAGGTCGCGCGCCCCGGCTACGCGCCCTCGCTCGTCTGCGCCGATTGCCGCCGTCCCGCGCGCTGTCAGCACTGCGCGGGTCCTCTGCGCGCGTCCCGGCCCGGAGCCACGCCGGTGTGCGCCTGGTGCGGGCGCAGCGCCCACGCGTGGGCGTGCGGACACTGCGGCTCGGTCAAACTGCGCATGGCCTCCTCGGGCAGCGAGCGCACCGCCGACGAGCTGGGGCGCGCGTTCCCGAACACGCGTGTGATCGTCGCGGACGGCGCGCATCCCGTCGCCGAGGTCGACGCGGCCCCCGCACTGGTGATCGCCACGCGCGGAGCCGAACCCCTCGCGCGCGGGGGATACCGGGCCGTGATCCTGCTCGACGGCGACCGGATGCTGCAGAACGAGGCGCTGCGCATCGGCGAGCACTGCCTGCGGTGGTGGTCGAACGCCGCGGCCCTCGCCGCCCCCGGCGCGCCGGTCCACCTCGTCGGGGTCGCCGGTCCCGTCGCGCGAGCGCTCGCGACCTGGACGCAGCCGGCGTACGCGCGCGCCGAGCTCGCAGACCGTTTCCCCCTGCGGATGCCGCCCGCCGTGCGCGTGGCGAGCGTCGACGGACACGCCCGGAGCGTCGACGCGCTGCTGTCGTCGCTGCGCGAGACGGTCCCCGATCTCGACCCCCTCGCCATCCTCGGCCCGGTCGACACCTCGACCGACCCCGACGCCTCGACCTCGCGCGCCCTGGTCCGTTTCGACTACGCCCACGGTCGCGCCGTCGCCGACGCGCTGCGCGCGGGGGTGATCGCCGACGCCCTGCGCGCCCGCAAGTCGCGCAAGGATCGCGGTCCCCGCCCCCGCAGTACGCTCAGAGTCCGCCTCGACATCCCCGAGCCCGACCTCTGAGCGGGCGAGCAACGATCGCCCCGTCATCACCCGCCCGCTCCTGAGAGCCTGAGGAGAACCATGCGCCTCGTCTTCGCCGGTACCCCCGCCGTCGCCGTCCCCTCCCTGCGTCGACTCGCCGCCGGTCGCCACGACCTCGCCGCCGTCGTGACCCGCACCGACGCCCCTCTCGGGCGCAAACGCGTCCTCACCCCGTCGCCGGTCGCCGAGGCTGCAGAAGAGCTCGGCATCCCGGTGCTCAAAGCCGACCGCCTCGACGCCGACGTCACCGCGCAGGTGGGCGCACTCTCGCCCGATCTGGGCGTCATCGTGGCGTACGGCGGGCTCGTGCGCGAGCCGTTGCTGTCGACGCCGACGCATGGCTGGATCAACCTGCACTTCTCGCTGCTGCCCAAGTGGCGCGGCGCCGCGCCCGTCCAGCGCGCGCTCATCGCCGGAGACCCCGTCACCGGGGCGAGCGTGTTCCAGCTGGTCGCGGCGCTGGACGCCGGCGACGTCTTCGCCGAGGAGCGCTACGAGGTGCCGTCGGGGGCCACCTCGGCCGACGTGCTGGACGACCTCGCGCGCATCGGCGCCCCGCTGCTCGATCGCGTCGTCGATGCGATCGCCGACGGCACCGCTCGGGCCGTTCCGCAGACCGGCGAGCCGACGCTCGCCCCCAAGCTCACCCTCGAGGACGGCGCTCTGGATCTGTCGCAGGATGCCGCCTCCCTGCTGCATCGCATCGCGGGCGTCACCCCCGAGCCCGGAGCGCACACCACGTTCGACGGCGCCCGGTTCAAGGTGCTGCGGGCGTCGGCCTCGGACGCGCCCCCGATCCCTCCCGGCCGGGTGGTGGCATCCGGCCGCGAGGTCGTCGTCGGCACCGGCACGACGCCCCTGCGGCTCGAGAGCGTGCAGCC
>NZ_QAJB01000084.1:0-4353 GCF_003061325.1 Microbacterium sp. HMWF026 | reverse complement strand
AGCGGGGGCGGCGCTCGGGCGCGGGCGGGGGCCGCACAACGGTCGGGCGACCGTAACGCGCGCCGCGCGCGGTGGCAAGGGACCGGGAACGCTGGGCTCGCGCGCGTAGCGTCGCCCGCATGAGCGACGACTTCACCCCCCGCCACGCGATCGTCACCGGCTCCGACTCGGGCATCGGTGCGGCCACCGCCCTCGCCCTCGCCGACGCCGGCATCGACGTCGCGATCACCTACCACTCCGACAAGGACGGTGCCGAAGAGGTCGCCGCCGCAGCCCGCGCGCGCGGCGTGAACGCGATCGTCGCGCAGTTCGACGCGACGGACTTCGACACGGTCCCGGATGCCGTCGACGCCATGGCCGACGAGCTCGGCGGCCTCGACGTCTTCGTCAACAACGCCGGCGGCGGCATCGGCGGCAGCTTCCTCGACCTCGACTTCGAGACCTGGCGCACCGACATCGCCCTCAACCTCGACGGCGCGTTCCTCGCCCTGCACACCGCCGCCCGCTGCATGGCGAAGGCCGGCCGCGGCGGCCGCCTGATCGTCGTCTCGAGCGTGCACGAGCACCAGCCGCGCGTCGGCTCGGCGCCGTACGTCGCCGCCAAGCACGGCGTCGGCGGTCTGATCAAGACGATGGCCCTCGAGCTCGGCCAGCACGGCATCACCGTCAACGCGGTGGCGCCCGGCGAGATCGCCACCCCGATCAACGACATGTCGGCCGAGGACGCCGACCGCATCCACCGTCCCGGCATCCCGCTCGGACGACCGGGCAAGCCCGACGAGGTCGCCGACGTCATCCGCTTCCTCGCCTCGCCCTCGGGGTCGTACGTGACCGGCGCCAGCTGGGTCGTCGACGGCGGCATGCTGCAGATGGGCCCGCAGGCCGGTTCGCACATGGAGTCGGACGCCTGGCGGTCCGCGGGCGAGAAGGAGTGATGACCGTGAGCGACGACAAGAGCTTCGACGAGAACCGGCACGACCAGCTCACCACCGCCCCGAACGCGACCGAGGCCGACGCGGCTCCCCGCATCGACGTGAGCGAGCACGACGGTGTCACCCGTATCGACATCCGCGATGACGCCGAGGTGCGCCCGGGTCCCGGGCAGGGGATGCCGGAGGCGGACGGCTCCGACGGGTGACCGGGGGCGTGCGGGGCCCGCGACGGTTCCGCACGCTCAGGATCGGCCCCCTTTCCGGGGCTCCCGAGGCGTAAGGAGCCCCGGAGATACCCCTGCGTCAAGATCGACGTTTCTTTCGGCGAAGAAGGCTCTCGCGCCCGTTCCGGGAATGCCTACAGTCGCTCAAGGCTCTCCGCCTCCTTCACCGACGCACCGCCGCCCACCGTCGAGCGGCACGCGCGTCACGGCCCCCACCGGAGCACGACATGGACGCATTCCTCCGCACGATGGAGTACCCCTGCACCAAGGACGACCTGCTGCGCGAAGCCGAGCGCGCCGGCCTGGGCGAGCGCACCGTGCAGCGCCTGGTGGCCCTGCAGGACCGCTACTTCCACGGTGCCCGCGACGTCTTCGTCGAGCGTCCGCGCCTGGTGATGGGTACCGCCCCCGCGTGACCGTCGTGCGGGTTCACCCGGTGATCAGGTAGCCGCGGCGGTCGAACCCGCCGATCCGACGACCGGATGCCAGGTGCCCCCGCAGTTCGTCGCGCACGCGGACGCGCCACGCCGCCGCCGCCGCCGGGTCGCTGCGCCGCAGGGCCTCGATGTCGCCCGGAACGGCCACCACGCCCGTGATCTCGGCATCCTGGGGCTGCGGAGCCGCGGGCTCGGCGAGCGCCCACGACACCATCAAGCGGTCGGACTCGTCGCCGCGGTTGACCTCGTCGTCCATCTCGCCGTACTGGTTGACCAGGTACTCGGTCACGCGCGCGCCCAGCACGGCCAGGTTGAAGTGGGCGTTGCGCGGGATGAGCGGGTCGAAGGTCCAGGTGATGCGACCGACGCCGCGCTCGAGCGCCCAGTCGCGCTGGTGCAGCTTGAGCAGACGCCCTAGTCCGCGCCCCTGGTGGCCGTCGACGATGCCCGTGATGTGCGAGTGCAGAGACCGCGCGGCCGGGGGTCCGAAGAACGCCGCTGACGCGCCGATCATCTCGTCGCCGTCGTAGAGCCCGACGACGTAGTTGCCGGCGTGCTCGAGCGCCCGCAGGATGTTCGCCGGCATGGTGCCGCGCTCGCCCCACACCCGGTCGAGCACGCGCGCGGCCTCGTGGATCGCGTCGACGGTGTCGAGGGTGCGGATGTCGATGGATGCCATGACTCCGAGTCTCGCAGGGCCCGTCGATCAGCGCGGCAGCACGCCGCCCACGTGACGGATCGTCCGCCCGCGTTCGATGACGATGGCGATCCCGCCGATGAGCCACAGCGGCACCTGGGTGAGGAAGGCCAGCCGGAACGCGTCGAGCGAGTACGTCTCGGGACTGCCCGCGCCCTGCACGTCCATCGCGATGCCGATGAACAGGATCGCCAGCAGCGCGGCGAGGAACCCGCCGCCGTTGACGATGCCCGTGGCCGTGCTGAGCCGATGACTGGGGGTGAAGGTGCGTGCGTGGTCGAAGGCGATCATCGACGCCGGTCCGCCGGTGGCGAGGGCGAACATCAGCACGATGAGCAGCCACAGCGGTGCGGGTCCGGGCCAGACCACGACGACGATCCACACGACCGCCTGGAACACCACGGTGGGCAGCACGAGCCAGCGCGAACGCCGGCGCGGGTGCCGGCTGCTGAGTGCCCCGATCACCGGACCGCTCAGGATGCCGAAGAACACGAACAGCGTCATGATCGCCGACGCCGTGGCCGGCTCGAGTCCCTCGCCCGCGGTGAGGAAGGGGAAGCCCCACAGCAGCATGAACGCGGTGCCGGCGAAGGGCGTGGCGAAGTGCGACCAGAAACCGAGACGCGTGCCGGGGTGCGCCCACGACTCACGGAACCCCTGACGCAGGTCGGGTGCGGACCGCACCACCCGGATCGCCCCGGTCTCGGTGTTGACCGAAGTGTCGACCGGGTCGTCCCGCCGCTCGGGCGGCCGGTTGCGGATGATCAGGAACGTCAGGATCGCGAAGAGCACGCCCAGGCCCGCGACGCTGCCGAAGGCGACGCTCCAGCTGGTGGCGTGCAGCAGGGCGGCGAGCGGCACGACCGCCACGATCTGACCGAGCTGGCCGATGATGCCCGTCAGCTGCACGAGCAGCGGCGCACGCTGCGCGGGGAACCACGTCGCGATCACGCGCAGCACGCTCGGGAAGATGGCGGCGTCGCCGGCCCCGATCAGCACACGGGCCAGGATGCCGATCCCCACGGCATCCGCGAAGGCCATCACCAGCTGCCCCACCGCCATCAGCACCATGCCGATCGCGATCATCGGCCGCGCCCCGAAGCGGTCGAGCAGCAGGCCGACGGGGATCTGCATGGCGCCGTAGACGAACAGCTGGATGACGGCGAACATCGACAGCGCCGAGGCGTCCGCCCCGAACCGCACCGCGGCATCCACTCCCACCGCCGACAGCGACGTGCGGTTGACGATGGAGACGACGTAGGCGAGCACGCCGACGATCCACAGCGTCCAGGTGCGCCAGCCCGGCCGATCGAGGCTCAGGGTGCTGGTCACGCGTTCCAGGCTATCCCCGCCCGCCGACATCGGCCGCGGGGCCGGCGTGCGCGGCGGGCCGCGGCTGTGCGGCGACGTCCCCGCCGAGGACGGCGGCCATCTCGACCCGGACGCGCTCGAGGTGGTCCTCCAGGGACCCGCCCGCGTCATCGGCCGCCCACTGCTCGAGCGCGGTCTGCCACAGCTCGACCGCGACGCCGGCGACCACCCGCGCGCGCAGGGCATCGACACCGCGGTCCCGGTACCCCTCGGTCAGAACCTCTCGCAGATCGGCCTGCTTCTGTAGGTCGCGCTCGCGCAGGGCGGGCTCGGCCGCGATGAGGCGCCGCGCCGCGACGATCTCGGTACGGCGGGGCTCGAAGCGCTCGGTCGCGAGGGTCAGGAACCCGGCCCAGGCGACGGCGAAGGGCGAGAGGTCGGCGGGGGTCGCGGTCAGCATCGAGGCCGCGAGACGCGGGATCTCGTCGCCCGCGAAGAAGACTTCGCGTTTGTCGCCGAAATGCCGGAAGAACGTGCGCCGCGTCACGCCTGCGCGCTCGACGATGTCGGGCACCGTCGTCGCCTCGAAGCCGCGCTCGGCGAAGAGCGCGAGGGCGGCTGCGCGCAGTCGGTCGCGGGTGTCGGGCGCCCATCTGGCCATGCCGAGATCCTATGCGACGACACCCGGTGTCATCACGCATATAGTGAAGACACTCCGTGTCATCACGAGGAAAGGCCACCCATGCCCACGC
>NZ_QAJB01000083.1:0-2069 GCF_003061325.1 Microbacterium sp. HMWF026 | reverse complement strand
GGTCGACGGTGCCGACGAAGGTGCCGGCGGGTGATTCGGCCCGGCAGGGGACGGAAGGAGGGGTCATGTCGGTCCTCACGCGAGCTGGTGGATGAGGTGGGCCGCCTCGTTGGCGGCGAGGATGGCGAACAGCACGGTCATGATCACGGCGTTGTGCTCGATCATCTCGCTCTTGAGGCGGTCGAGGGCCGTCGTGATGCGCGGGATGCCGGTGGCACCGAGCACGGTCGGAAGGATCAGGGTGAGCGAACCCGCCACCGCCAGCGCGACGCACAGCAGCGCCGTGGCGGCGATCGGCAGATGCGCCGCGCCGATGAGGGCGCCGCCCTTGAGCTCGAGGGGCAGGTTCTTGCTGTTCGTCGCCGCCATGAGCAGGCCGAGGCCGGCGGCGCGGCCGAGGGTGATCGAGTCCATCGCGGCGAGCCACTTGGGTGCGACGGCCGGCTGACCGTGGCGCGGCCGACCGCGCCAGCTGACCACGGCGAAGGTCGCGAACCCCACGGTCAGCAGCGCCCCCAGGACCACGACCACTACGTTGCCCTTCGCTCCGCCCGACGCGCCGGACGCGCCGGCCGCGGTCAGCGCGCCCGCGGCGATCGCGGCGAGTGTGACCGCGAAGAAGGTCGCCGTGTACGCCGGAGCCGCTCGGCGTCCGCGCGCCGACAGCAGGATCGCGACGACGGCGACGATCGGCAGCGGAGAGATCGCCATGCCGACGGCCAGGGGCAGGAGTGCGGTGAGCTCGGACATCGCGGCGAGGCTACGCCCGCGGCATCCGGGTCCCGTCGCGATGTTCGGTCGACACGACAATCGGCGCGCCGGGGGTCAGATCGGCGGTCAGACGCACGGTGTCGGCGTCGGCCGTCAGTCGTCCCCCCAGACGTCCCACGCACGCGTCGCGGCGCAGCGCTGCACCGGGAGCGAGCGTGCCGGGCGTCTCGACCTCCACGCGCAGCCGGGGACCGCCGCCGGTCCGGACGACGCGGGCGGTCACGACCGCCTCGCGGCGGCGGGCGTGCTTCGCCGCGTTCAGCAGTCCCTCGGCGACGACCTCGACCGCCTCGCCGGCGAGGGCCGCGTCGGCGTCGAGCACAGCGCGGGCCTCGGCATCGAACCGGGTGTCGATCCGCAGGGCGTGTCCCCACGTGGCCACGAGGGCGTCCAGCGCGGGGGCGTCCGCGGCGGTGGGCGGCGCGGCGAAGGCGCGCTCGACGTCGTCGGCGAGCGACGCCAGCACCGGCCACAGCGCGGCCGTGTCCGAGGGGCGGGGATCGGGATGCCGCAGGGCCCACAGCACGAGGGCGCTCTGCACGTCGCGGTGCAGCACCTCGGCCGCAGCGCGTAGACCGTCTCGCGAGCCGCGGGTGCCGCGATCGTCCGACCGCGTCAGGGCCGTGATCGCGGTGGACAGTCGACGGCGCTCGACGGCGACGGCGCGCGCGCCGGTGCGCCATCTCGTCATCGCCCAGGCCAGGGCCGGGAAGGCCAACGCGGGAACGGCTGCGGTGGGCCATGCCACGCCCTGCGCGCTAGCGAGCGCCGTCAGGGACAGCCCCGCCAGAACGACCGACCACGCGTACCGTCGCGTCCGTCGCCGCGGGGACCGCCGGGCCCGCCCGAGGCGCGGCAGGGCCTCGGCGGCCGAGCCCACCAGCAGGGTGAGGGCGATGCCCGTCGCCACGGCGACCGCATCCACCGTCCGCACTGCGAACGGCAGCACCGCCAGCGCGTACGTCGCGCTCACCGTCCCCGTCGCCGGAAGGCGCGTCAGCATCGGGGCGCGTCGCGACGCGGGCGCCGCGATCGGGACGTGTGATTTCGCCACGGGGAGCGCCGAGAGGTCGTGAGCACGCGCGCGCACGGCGGCGGCGCGGGCCCGGACGGCGTCGACATCCGCCTCGACGGGGGCGCGCACCAGCGCGGCCGCGGCCTGGACGGCGGCCGCGGCATCGGCCGCGAACAGGCGTGCGCGCTCGGCGCTCGCGCGCAGGTCGTCGCGCACCGAGCGGAGGAGGGCGTTGGTGGATCGGGCGGTGCGCGCGGCATCCACCAGGACCGCCGTACCGACG
>NZ_QAJB01000082.1:0-8954 GCF_003061325.1 Microbacterium sp. HMWF026 | reverse complement strand
CCCCCGGCACCCCCGGCACGCCCAGTCAGCCCGGCACCCCCGGCACGCCCGGTCAGCCCGGCACCCCCGGCACGCCCGGTCAGCCCGGAATGCCCGGAACCCCCGGAACGCCCGGCACCGCCGGCACCACGCCCGTGACGGGCTCGGCCGCCTCCGTGTCCTCCGTGCGCTTCGCCGCGGCGGCCCCGGTCGCCTCGAGCAGCACCGGCAAGGCGCTGGCCGCCACGGGAGCCGACGGTGCGTCGGCCGCCGGCCTCGGCATCGCGGGTCTGCTGGCCCTCGGGCTGGGTGGCGTGCTGTTGATGCGTCGCCGTCGCGCGACCGTCTGATCCGCTGAGACGCCGTGGAGGGGGCGACCCCTCCACGGTCACGCGACACCGGATGCCGGATATTGGCGGGCATCCGGTGTCGTGGCGTGCCCGGCGACGGATGCCGTATGCGATCCGTGAGGAACGCGTCGAGCCGCCCGTGAGCCCCGCAGAATCGGACCGTGATCGAATCCGACAGTTACCCGTCCGCCTCCGTCGACGACCAGGACGCGGCGGTGATCCTCGGGTACAACTGAGGACCGGGCGGAGCCCCGGCGAGCGCTACAGCGCCCCGCCGCGGCGCTCTCGCTCGAGGAACGCGACGGTGTCGGGATGCTGCGGGGCGTCGAGGATCTGCGCGGGCGTGCCCTGCTCGACGATCCGGCCGCCCTTCATGAACACGATGCGGTCGGCCACCTCGCGGGCGAACGACATCTCGTGCGTCGCCATGAGCATGGTCGAGCCGCGGTCGCGCAGCACCCGTACCAGGTCGAGCACCTCGCCGACCAGCTGCGGATCGAGTGCCGACGTGATCTCGTCGAGCAGCAGCAGCTCGGGGTTCGTCATGACCGCGCGCACGATCGCGACGCGCTGCTGCTGGCCGCCCGACAGGCGGTCGGGGAACTCGCGGGCCTTGGCCCCGAGCCCCAGCTGTTCGAGCAGCTCGGTACCGCGGGCGTAGGCCTCGGCCTTCGGCATCCCGTGCACTTTGCGCGCGGCGAGCGTGACGTTGTCGATCACGCGCAGGTGGGGGAACAGGTTGAAGTGCTGGAACACGACGCCGATGCGGGCGCGAGCGGCGTCGGGATCGATCGTCGGGTCGGTGAGGTCGTCTCCGTTGAGCAGGATCTGCCCGTCGTCGACGCGCTCGATGAGGTTGATGGTGCGTAGCAGCGTGGACTTTCCCGATCCCGAGGCGCCGATGAGCACGACCACCTCGTGTTGGGCGAGCTCGAGGTCGATGCCGTCGAGCACCACGTGATCGCCGAACGCCTTGCGGACGCTGCGGACGTCGAGCACGGTCATACGGTTCCGCCCATCTGCTCGCGCTTCGCCAGTCGCGCCGAGACGTAATCGGTCAGGCGGATCATCGGCAACGCCATCGCCACGAACAGCAGGGCTGCGACGATGTACGGCGTGAAGTTGTAGTACTCGGCTGCGGCGATCTGGGCGGCACGCACGGCATCCACCGCTCCGAGGACCGAGATCAGGCCGACGTCCTTCTGCAGCGACACGAAATCGTTCATGAGCGCGGGTACGACCTTGCGCACGCCCTGGGGGATCACGACGATCCGCAGGGTCTGCGCGTGGCTCAGGCCGAGCGAGCGGGCGGCGACGCGCTGCGAGGGGTGGACGGCCTCCATGCCGGCGCGCAGCACCTCGGCGATGTAGGCCGAGTACGTCAGCACGATCGCGATCGTTCCCCACAGCACCACCGGCACGCGCCCGAAGACCCCGAGCGCCGGAAGACCGAAGCCCACCAGGTACAGCACGATCAGCAGCGGGATGCCACGGAACAGGTCGGTGTAGATCGTCGCGAGCGCCCGCAGCGGAAAGAACACCGGCCCCCGCAGCGAGCGCAGCACCGCGAGCGTCGTGCCGAGGATCGCGACCGCGATCGCCGCGACGAACAGCACCTGGATGTTGACCCACAGCCCCGCGAGGATCGACGGGAAGCTCGCGAGCGCGATCTCGGGGTCGAAGAACGCGCGACGCACGTCCTCCCACCCGGGACTCGACAGGATCGCCCAGCCGACCACGAGGACGAACACGATCGAGCTGGCCAGCGCGATCAGCACCGACTTCGTCGACTGCTGACGCCGTGTGGCGCGACGACCGAGCTCGAGCTCGCTCGGGCGCCACACGGCCTCGGAGGGGGTGGATGCCACGGGGTGTTACTTCAGCAGCGGCGCGGCGTCGGTGCCCCCGAGCCACTTCTGCTGAAGCTCATCGAGCGTGCCGTCCTCGCGCAGCGCGTCGACCGCCTCGGTGACCGGCGTGGTCAGCGCCGAGCCCTTGGGCAGGACGAACGCGAGCTCGTCACCACCGGCCGAGGAGTCGGGCAGCTGACCGACGACCTTGCCGTCGTCGAGCACGGCACCGGCGAGGTAGAACGCGGTGGGCAGGTCGACCACGATCGCGTCCACCTGACCGGCCTGCAGGGCGGCGACGGCGTCGTCGTTGGAGTTGAAGACGCTGAGGTTGCCGGTGCCGAGCTGGTCGGCGGCGACCTGGTAGCTGGTGGTCGCGCTCATGACGCCCACGGGGATGTTCTTGAGCTCGGCGACCGTGGTGGCCGAGGCGGCGGGCGACGACCCGGTCGAAACGATCGCCTGCGTGGTCGTGTAGTACGGCGACGAGAAGTCGACGGCCTGTTTGCGCTGCTCGGTGATCGAGAACTGCTGCAGGTTGAGGTCCCAGTCCTTGGCGCCGGGGGCGATCGCGCTGTCGAAGGTGGAGCGCACCCACACGACGTCGTCCTTCGAGAAGCCGAGCTTGGTCGCGACGGCGTCGGCCACCGCGGCCTCGAAGCCCTCGCCCGAGGCGGGGTCGTCGTTCTCGACCCACGGCGAGAACGCGGGCTCGCCCGTGGCGATGGTGAGCTTGCCGGCCGTGACGGTCTGCAGAGCGCCCTCGGAGGCGGGTGCGGCGCCGGCGTCGGAACCGGTCGGGGCGAAGGCGCAGGCGGTCAGCGACACGACGGTGGCGGCGGCCACGACGGTCAGGGCGGCGGCGCGGCGCAGGCGTGCGAAAGCGGTCACGATGTCTCCTCGTGGACGTATCGGGGTCATCCCCGGAGTGCTGTGATGTGCACAGCGTACCGGCGGCATGTTTCGGGGGCGGTCGCCGACGAAACCTGGCGACACGCGCGGAGCGCCCGCGACCTTCAGTCGGCCAAGCGCCAGTCGTCGAAGCTGAAGCCCGGCGACACCAGGCAGCTCACCACGACCTCGGCGTCGCCTGCGGGTCGCGCCGCCTGCCAGACGCCCGCCGGCACGGTGTGCTGCAGCACGTGCCCGGCCGACAGGTCGGGCCCGAGCGTGACGGTCCGCGCCTCGCCCGGGGCGTCGCCGTCCCCGCCCAGCGACAGTTCGAGCGCGCCGGGACCGTGCCACAGCCACACCTCGTCGCTGGTGACGACGTGCCACGCGCTCCGCTCGCCGGGCGTGAGCAGGTAGTGGATGCAGGTCGCCGCGGGACGCGGCCCCGCGGGCGTGTCGACCGCGTACGACCCCGTCCACATGCGACGGAACCACCCGCCCTCGGGGTGCGGTTCGAGGTCGAGCAGTCGGGCGGTCTGCGGGCGGTCGGTCATGCGCGCACTCCTGTCTCACGGGTGAAAGCGGGCGCGGCGAAGCGCGCCTCGCCGTCGATGAACGTCGCGGCCGCGGTCCCCGCCCCGGCCACCACGAGGTGTTCGATCGTGGCATCCACCTCGGACACCGGGATGTCGAAGAACGCCAGATCCGCCACGGCGCCCACCGCCAGGTAGCCCGTGCGGGCGGGGCCGGTGTCGAGTCCCATCGCGTGCGCCCCGCCGAGCGTCGCCGCGCGCAGCAGCAGCTCGAACAGGTCGCGGTTGACGTATCCCTGCGCCCGCGCGAGACGGTGCAGTTCGGCGACGTCGGCGAGCAGGTCGAGAGAGGGACTGGATGCCAGAGAGTCGGTGCCCACGGCGAGCGCGTTGCCCTCGACGAGGTAGGCCGCGACCGGCGGCTCGTCCAGTCCGATCACCGCGTTCGAGCGGGGGCACAGCGCGACGGTCGTGCCGCGGGCGCGCAGGATCGCCCGGTCGCGCGCCGTCATGTACACGCCGTGAGCGATGTGGCAGTCCGGCCCGAGCACGCCGAGTTCATCGACGAACTCGGTCGCCCCGGTGCCGAACCCCTCGTCGCGAAGCGCGCGGAAGCTCGCGGGCCGCTGCTTCTGCCACGGCACCGCCTCGCCGTGCTCGCGCTCGAATGCCGCCTCGCCCAGGTGCAGGTGCAGGCGGCTGCCCCGCTCGCGCACGATGTCGGGGATCTCGAGCAGCGGCTCGACGTCGAGCGAGTAGGGCGCGTGCGGCGACAGGCCGGTCCCCGGCGGAGACGGCAGCGCGTCCAGCCGAGCCTCGACCTCGGCGCGACCCCGCTCGGCCCAGGCGGCGTTGGTCCAGCTCATGACCTCCCAGTAGGTGATGCCGTGCAGTCGTGCGTCGTGCAGCGCCGAGGCGGCCTCGACGTCGGTGACGATGTCGGCGACCGCGGTCGTGCCGGCGGCGATCATGCGGTCGGCGCCGAGGGCGGCATCCCGAGCCCAGTCGTGCCCCGCGCGGTAGACCGGGGTGAACGCGTCGTCCCAGTCGTCGAAGCCCGCGTACGACCCGCGACCCACCTCGGCCATGCCGGTGTACTGCAGGTGCGAATGCGCGTTGACCAAGCCCGGGGTGAGCACACCGGGCCAGTGCACCTCGTCGAACGCGATCCCCCGCGCCCGCAGCTCGTGCACCACCCACTCGCGGTCACCGACGTGCCGGATGCGACCCGCCGCCACCGCGATCGCTCCGCCCGGGATGGGCGGAGCCGTGATTGGAAGAACGAGGGATGCCGAATACACCCTCATCGCGCGCCCCCGGCGTAGCGAGGTGACCGCCAGTCGTCGAGGCCCTCGGGGTCGAGGGGCCGTGGCGGGTCGATCTCGGCCCCGCGCACGCGGAGCGCCTCGCGGGCGACCAGTTCGTCGACCTCGGGGCCCAGCGCGTGCACGCCCGGCGCCGGTCGGCGGCGCACCAGCTCGCCGAGGGCCGCGAGCTGGACGGCGAACGACAGGTCCATGATCTCGATCGGGTTGCCCTCGGCGGCGGTGATGTTGACGGCTCCTCCCCCGCCGAGCACGAGCGCGCCGTTCGCGGCCCCCGTCTCGACTTCGCCGGGCACTCCCCCGGCGACCGCGACGATCCGGGCTTTCGCCGCGATGTCGGCTGTCACCGTGGCGGGCACCCCGGTCGCCGAGACGACCAGCGCCCCGGCCGCGAGCTCGCGCGCCGGGCCTGTGCAGAAGCCGTCGTGCCGGGCCTCGAGCGCCCGCACGGGGTCGGTCTCGGCGACCCGCACCTGGGCGCCGAGCGCGCGCAGGTGGGCCGCGACGCCCTGTCCGACGGGGCCGTATCCCAGCACCAGCGCGGGCTGGTCGGTGAGCGCGACCCCCCGCTCCTCGAGCAGGTCGGCGATCGCGAACACGCACGACTGGCCCGTGCCGTAGCGGTTGTCGAACATCGTCTTGGTGCGCGCGTCGTTGACCGCCATCACCGCGGTGCGCAGGATGCCGGCATCCTGCATCCGCCGAAGCGGTGTCAGCCCGCTCGTGGTCTCTTCGCACGCCCCGATCCAGCCCTCGACGAGCCCGGGGTCGTCATCGTGGGCGAGGCGGATGAGATGCGCGCCGTCGTCGAGCAGCACGTCGAGGCCCGCGCGCAGGAAGGCGTGGGCAGCCGCGAGCTCCTCGGCCCCGCTCAGTGAGGGGTCGGCCGTGACCGCGAAACCCTCGGCCCGCAGCGCCTCCGCAACCGCGGGGTCGGTCTCGTCGGGATGCGCGTACACCGACACCTCAGCCCCCCGCTCGCGCAGCAGCAACGACAGCACGGCGGTCTTGGGCTCGAGCACCATCGCGACGCCCACGCGCAGGCCGGTCAGGTCCAGGCGCGCGGCCAACGCGGTCGACACGGGCATGTGTGCGCGGGCGAAGGCGATGCGGGCGGCGGCATCGCCGCGCTCGGGCAGCGGTTCACCGTCGAGGGCGATGGTGTCGGCATCCAAATCGAACTCCACCCGCCCGGGGGTCGGTTCGGGACTCGGGATGCCACCCAGCCGCACGAGCAGATCGTGCAGACCCGACGCCTCGATGCCCCGCACGGCGAAGGGGCGGCCGGCGAGCATGAGGTTGGATGCGCGCGCGAAGCGCCGGACGATGCGCTCGGGTGCGCGAGGGTCGGTCACGGGGTTCAGCCTAGGGTCGCCGCGGGTGTCGCCTGGGCGGGACCTGATCCCTCCGCAACCCGTCGTCACTCACGTTCGGGTCCGGCGTAAGGCCGCGACTTCACAAGTCAGCTGTTCTACTGCGACGCATTCCGCCGAGGCGCGAGGCGGGCTGGTAACGCGGCCCCTCTACGTCACAGCGATTGGACTCACGACTTCTGACGCCGCCAAATTCGTAGCCGAGATGACGGCAAAGAACCGCATCCCAGAAGCGTTGGCGAGGGCGGACATACTCGCGCGCGGCCCACTCCAGTCGGCCGAAAGCAGGAGCTGAACTGAGCGCTTCACGCAGTGATCTCCGGAGCGATGGCATCGACGACGTTACGAACGGCGCCGTCACTACGATGTGCGCAGACGAACGAGCTCGACTCCAACGCTGGACCAACGCCTCACCGTGGCGGCAGTATCCCGCTCGCTTGCAGCCAGAACCACGTGGAACGGGACTGCTGGCCGATCCCAAACTTCCCCTAGATCGATTGGGCGCGAATATTCGTCAGCCGCTCTCGCCAGGCAGTGAACCAACCCAGCCAGGTCTTTCTGGCTTCCTTCGAATAACACTAAGTGAGGGTCCGTCACGACCACCACGTAACCGTCACCCGGCGGCAGATCGTCGAGCTCTGAGATGCACTCGTTGAAAGCATCCAGGTTCTCACCGAAGTACAGCGGGAATTGTAGAGCCGCCGCGATTCATCGAAGACACCTTGGAAAATCTTCATCTTCCTACCCCGGACCACACGTGCAGTGAACCCCCCTTCGTTCCAACGGATCACCGCCGACCCGATCTCTTGATCGTTCGCCTCCATGAGGAAGGGGCGGAAATGGGAATCAACGTCCTTCAGGGAGGTGTCATCCTTCATCTCCCTCACCCGCTTCCTCTTCAACCTGGAGGGCGTTCTCGGTACCCGCCGCTTGCCAGCTGCCACATCAACATCTTTCGCAGGCGTGCCCCATCACCTGAGTGGCGAAGCAACGTGTTCTTGATCGCCACGGTCTCACCGATGGTCATGAATATCGCACCCTCCAAGCCGCTGGAACGCAGCCTCGCCCGAAAATCGACTCGACCCTCGAGACACTCAATCCGACGCGAAAGATCTCCTCCCGTTCCAGGCGAAGCCGCTCTCGACCATCAGTCACCCACAAGATCCGGACGGAAGCGGCGACCTCATCCCACGTCATCCGGACTTCATCGCCGTCTCGCGCGCGCTCGACGACGGAGACGACCCATGGTTCCCCCGGGGAAGGAAGAGTCACGGATAGTTCATCGATTTCCTCTGATCGGGGTGCCACAAAACGTTCGATCATCAGCGACTCATCGGAGAGACGTAAGCAACCACACACCCTGCCCCACCGGCCGCTCCGCAGTGCGTTCCCAATGACGCAGCGAATTCATCGAATACGCCCTGCAACAACTTCATCTTTACTTCCTCGGACTGCACGCGCATTGAATCCCGCTTCATTCCAGCGGATTAATGCGGAACCAACATGCCGCACATTGGCCTCTATTAGCAAAGAGTGGAAATCATCATGAACGGAATTGGGGTTGGGTGTCATCCTCCAATCATTCACCTCGAATAATCAAGAAAGTCTCATGATTTTCAGTCGTCCAGTAGGCTAACCCGTCGCTGCCGGTCACAACTCGCTCCGTAGAACGATCCACCAAATTCAATAGCGCAAGCCGGCTTGCGCACGGGCAACCCGCGCTATCTCATAGCCGAGAGATCCGCCCTTGGGTATGCGTCGTAGCCACCAGAAAGATTCGTCGTTCACGTAATCGGCGAAAAGGGGCTCTGAATGGATGACCACGCGGCCAGGATCATCGCGCGTCAAGCATCTAAAATACTCATCGATGGTCTTTACAATGAAGAACTCGCCGTCCTGCTCATCGACCAGGAGTTGCTTGATGCCCCCCTCAAGTGCATTGCGGGTAGAAAGCGCTCCAATGTAGTCGTCGTATCCGAATGATCCAATTACTTCCGCGGGATACTTTGCTATGTCCGCGGCGATATGCGACACATATGCTGCCCACGAGCCAATAATGCCCCCCAGTTTGGGATGGCGATCACCCCACTCGACGGCCAGCTCGAACTTCGACATTTTCACTCCTTACGAGAAGAACGCAGTGGACCTGAATGGTAGATCCTCGTTCACTATGTCCGGTTGCGAACTGGGCTAGTTCGTCGAGATCATACTGAGCAGCCTCTCCGCCGATCTCAGTCCGCGGCGCGGCACCAGCTTTGGCCCGGCCGAAGGGGTCCTCACTGCCAGCGCAATAGTCCCCGAGGAGGCTCTTTGGGTCACAGTTCGGAGACCCGCTGCCGGACCGCGCATCGCCCGCGGACGCCGCGGCTGCGTCACCGCCCGCTGCCTCACGACGTCGAAGACGAAAGTTGTGACAGCGACGAATTACCTTAGCTGTCAGCCACCGGCATTGTCGTCCCCGCTGAATTCGCATAGCCGGATGACGAACGGTCTTTTCAATTCTCATAAAAATCGCACCCTATAGAGCAGTAGACACCTTCCTCCATGAACGCCACAGGGGAATGAAATCCGAATCCCACGATGGCATGCTCCGGCGCGCCTCGACGACGGACGATGTTCCATAATCGGGTGGCGCAGGAGAGATATCTTTGAT
>NZ_QAJB01000081.1:0-4712 GCF_003061325.1 Microbacterium sp. HMWF026 | reverse complement strand
CGCCACCACCCCGAACGCCTCCGCCAACTCCGAAGGCCCCACGACCTCCATCTCGGCCTCGAACCGCCCGAACGACGCGGCGAGCGCTCCCCACGACCACGACCCCGCCTCGAGCGTGCAGCTCCCCTCGTCCACCGCGGTGACCGTCCCATCGCCGGCGAAGGGCGACACCTCACGCGCCGGGAGGTGCAGCAGAACCGTTCCGCGGCACGGCCAAGCGTTGGCATCCGCTCCCTTGAAGCGCGCCGAGACGAACGCGTCGACGTCGCCGCCGGGCACCGTGCGCGGCGTGAACGGGGCGCCGTGCGGGATGCGCGGATGGAGGCGATCGACCCGGTAGATCCGCCAGTCGTCGCGGTCGAGATCCCACGCGACGAGGTACCACCGGCCGTCCGAGACGGCGAGGTGGTGCGGCTCCGCCCGCCGCAGCGCGTCGCCATAGTCGAACCGCAGCGTCACCCGGTCGCGGATCGCCTGCGCGAGCGTCACGAGCACGTCGAGAGAGAAGTCCGTGGATGCCACCTCCCCCGGCCGCGCGACCGTCGTGACCTCGGGGGTGTCGAGGCGGTGCCGCAGGCGTGAGGGCATGACCTGGCGCACCGTTGCGAGCGCGCGGATCGCCGCTTCACCGATACCCGCGCCGAGGGCGGGGGCGGTGCGCAGTGCGATCGCCACGGCGAGCGCCTGGTCGTCGTCGAAGAGCAGCGGGGGCAGCTCGGCGCCGGAGTCGAGACGGTACCCGCCGTCCGGACCCATCGTCGCCTCGATGCGGTACCCCATCTCACGGAGCCGATCGATGTCGCGCCGCACCGTGCGGTCGGTGATGCCGAGCCGCGAGGCGAGCAGCGACCCCGGCCAGTCGCGTCGCGTCTGCAACAGCGACAGCAGGGTGAGCAGCCGCGATGTCGTCGTCATGGCATCCAAGGTATTTCCGGTCTAGGACAGAACCCGCCCTACATGGCTGCGAGGGTCGTGGCACGAGCCGATCCGGCCCGAGACCCAAGGAGCAGACATGTCCGTGCAGACCACCCCTCACCTGAACTTCCGCGGCGATGCCCGTCAGGCGCTCGAGTTCTACCAGTCCGTCTTCGGCGGCCACCTCGTCGTCAACACCTACGCCGACTTCGGCATGCCGGCAGAGATCCCCGGCTCCGACAAGGTCGTCTTCGGCCTCGTCGCCGCCGAGAACGGCTTCCGCCTCATGGGTTACGACATCCCCGGCCAGACCGAGGGCGGCGTCGCCGGCGGAGGCTCGACCCGCCGCGAGAACAATGCGACGATCACCGACCAGGCGCTGTTCGTCTCGATCAGTTCGCCCACGCTCGATGAGTTGCAGGGCTACTGGGATGCCCTGGCGGCGGATGCCACGATCGTCGAGCCCCTCGCGGCGTCAGCGTGGAGCGCCGGGTTCGGCATGCTGACCGACCGGTTCGGCGTGACGTGGAGCGCTTCGGTCGCCGCCGAATGACGTGTCCGGTCGCGGCGCGCGTCCGCTGCGCGTCGCGACCGATTACCGGGCCTATTGGACGTCGACCTCGTTGCGGCCCCGCACCTTCATCGTCAACTCCGGCTTCTCGCGCGTGACCACGCGCGACGAGGCCGTCACCGCCGTCGACGAGAACCTCGCCGACCTGGTCGCCGTCGGTCGCCCCGCGATCGCCAACCCCGACCTCGTCATACGCTGGCAGAAGAACGCCGACGAGAACGAGCTCGACCAAGCCTCCCCTAGGGCGGCGACGAGACCGGATACACCGACTACCCGTTCCTCCAGGACTGAGTTCCGGATGCCAGAGCCTCGCGCGACCCGGTCGCGCGAGGCTCGTTCACGGCTGTGCGACGCAGCAGCAAACCCGCGAAAGACATCAGCGCGAAACCGCTCGGCACCGTTCGCTATCATCGGGCCCGGTCCGCAGAAAGTATTGTCGGGAGCATGCGCTGCACATCTGAACTCGCGGCCCAGGGCGAAGCTTGGTCAGCAGCCGGGGACATTGTGATGGCATTTTTGGCCGCCGTCCTCGGCGCAGGCGCCGCACTTTTTACAGGCTGACTCACTAGTCGACGTGATGCGACCGCGAAAGAGCATTTAGCGGTTAACAACCTGCTGCTCGACCTGGCGGCGAAGCGGGCATTTGCGCTCGATGCAGACGCGGCCTGGGCGCTCGGCGCTGGCCCACGAATACTGGATTCCGTTAATCACACGAGGAGTCTGGTTCGGGCTGCTCGCGCAGAGCTCTCGTCCACATCAGTGTTCCTCGAACCTCTCCGGATGATGATGCTCGCTTGCAACACCTTCGTGGAGCAGGCCAAGTACCAGGGCAATGAGCCCACTCCCGGCGACGTCGAAAGGCTAGTCCGGGCGCTGCGCGCTGAGGTACAAGTGCTTCACCACAAGCGTCCGAGGAAGATTGTTTCGGACGCACCGGGATCCTTGTCAGTGAGTCGTCGCATCAGCAGATAGCTCGGGCCAATCCGGGTCCTCTGGTTGAACTTTCCCGACCGATGCTCAGAAAATGCGCGGGTCGACCTGAACGGTCTAAACCTCGGAAGAGCGGACCTTTGGGCGCACCGATTCCATTGTGTCGGGGTGCACGACATCTGCTGCGCGGGTCATGCGGTAGCGCAGCGTGGGAATCCCGCCAACCCAGGTGCCGCCAATCCTCGAGCGGGGCAAGTCGTCTGGTGTTTCGAGAGGCCTTGTCTCGGGGACGATAGGAATCGTTCCGCCTTCGCTCCGCCCCGAGTATGTCGGATAGCGTCCGCTCCGTAGGTCGTCCAGCCGCTCGATCAATGCTCCGATGCGTCCCGCGATGTGCATGTAAGGATCACGAGTCCCTGCCTGGTGATCAGTCGTTCATAACGGTGAGCAAGCAGCACCAGCCGGCCAGCCCGCGGGTGACCGCCATTACCTCGATCCTGTTCGTCGCAGGGCGCTGATAGCCAGCACCGACTGCGCGACCTGCGACTACGGTCGTGCTATGGCCAACGTGCTTGAGGTTGTGGCAGCCGTGATCCAGGACGGGGATCAGTTTCTCGTGTGTCGGCGTCGCGCGGGGAAAGCAGCTGGCGGGCGTTGGGAGTTCCCTGGGGGCAAGGTTGAACACGGGGAGAGCGCAGCTGACGCCCTCCGCCGCGAGATCCAAGAAGAGTTGGCGATCGACATCCGCGTTACGGGGCAACTGACAACCGACGACACGCTAGTCGGCGACCTCGTCATCCGGTTGACGTGCCTTCACGCCGAGCTCGATGGGCCGCGGCCCATCGAGAGCACTGATCACGACAGCCTCGTGTGGGTAGCCGCGGATGATCTTGCTCAGTTGGATTGGGCCGAGCCCGACTTACCCGCAGTTCGGCTATTGATTGCGAGCGGAACCTAGGGTGCGGACACCTCAAAGTCGTCGTCGACTTTCACAATCAATGTGATCCCGACGGTGTGCATAAGCTCTCGGAGGTCCTCCTCCGGTGGCCCCGGCAGAAGAATGGCCGGAGATGCATCCAGTCCCGCCTTATGTGCCACGTGGGCGTAGTCGAGAACTTGACCGATTGCAGTTCGCACGTGGCCTCGCGCCGTCGATTTTTTCGCCTCGACGATCCAGTTTCGTTCTGGGACGAACATGTCTGGCTCGATCAGCGCACTCCCGGCCCGGAGCGGAAGCCGTTGCGGTGAGAGCCCCTGTGTTCTCACCCACTCACCGAATGCGGCCTGCAGCTCAAACTCGATCCGAGAAACGACACGCTCGCCGGGAGCTGTATCGGCCGCTGCAATCACCACATCGTCGTACTCGGGCGGGGTCCACGACCGAGGCGCTGCCGTGTACGTCTCGGGAGCCTCGCGACCCAAATCACCCCCATAACCAGGTAGGAGATCTACGCGCGCAACGACAGGGAGAAGGTTGAAGATGATCCCCGCGCGGGGGTTTCCGGACGCATCAGGGATCGTTTCGATCTCATACGTGGGTGTTCCTGTGGTGAACGCTCCGACGTAGGTTGCGAACGTCCCATGCGTTCTGAAGAGCCGGATGGTCTTCCCGTCTTTGGCGCAGTCTCGCAAAGCACGATTCCCGCGCACGAACTCCTGTGGTCCGTACTGCCCCTCGCCGGTGTATGAGTATGAGCCGTCCTCCCGTAACCCCTCAAATTTGTCGTAGCCGTATCTGGCCCCGGACCCCGGGTCCGTGAAAATGAAGATGTTGTTCTGACCGCGCGGTGTGGAGATGCCACCTTGCTGCTGACCGCCGTATGCGTCGTGAATTGATCGCCTGCGAACGGTGTCGCCCGGCTCGAGCAACCAATCACCTCGGACCGCTCGACGACCGTCGCGGAAACGTTCTCGGACGCCGTCCGCCTGCTCTTCTGACAGCAGCCACCGTGTCGAACCTTCTCCGAGAGTCCCGTACACGGACCGCAGGTAATCTCGAATTCTTTTCTGAGGCACTTGAAGCTCGATGGACAACTGAGCCGGAGTGGTGGTGGCCATTAGTGAAAGCTACTGGCCGATGTCCAGTAATGCGCGAAGCGGAAGAGCATTCTTCCGTCCGGAATGAGTGGAGCAGGCGCGCCAAAGGCATCGGTGATCGGACCAGATTGCGGCGCCCTAGCCCATGTCGTTGCCCCGGAGTACCCCCCACCATGAGCCCCGCCCCTCTCTTCCTCCATGCCGACGCCGCGCTCCGAGAGGTCGTCGATCGGATCAACCCCGCCGACTTCTCCTCCCC
>NZ_QAJB01000080.1:0-13584 GCF_003061325.1 Microbacterium sp. HMWF026 | reverse complement strand
GGTCATGCCCGAGCCCGTTCCCAGCACCGCGCCGGGGTTGAAGGCGAGTTGCAGACCGAATGCGTCCCCAATAATGGGCACCCGTCTCCCGTCGGCAAGCGCAGTCAGGGCGATGGCTTTACTGAACTGGTCTATCAACACCGCGGCCGCTGCCACCATGCAGGCGACGGCGAACGGCCGCGTCTTCTCAGCGGTCACCTTCTTGGCCCTTCCGGAGGTGGCGGGTTCGCCGCGCTGTGACCAGAAGCGTGACCAGCGCTCCGCCGAGAATCATCGCCACCGCGGAGACTCCCAGCACGGGAGCGACCTCGCCACCGCCGGTGGGCACTCCTCGACCGTCCGCGCGTGGGGTGGCCGTGGAATGAGGATGGGTCTGGTGCCCAGGTGATGGAGTCTCGGAGCTCGTTACGGTGGTTCCTGAACGTTCGACGCTCAGAGGCGCAGTGGTGAAGCTGACATCCATGGCCGAGCTCAGCGCCGGGGCCACGACAGCAAAGGTCGGCGCGGCGGGTCCTGCAACGATGAGGGCGGCGCTAAGAGCGACAGTGGCGCACAGCGTCACCGTGACCTGCGTTGCGCGATGGCGAGGTCTGGATACGAGGAAGAATCTCATTGGTCTTTTCAAGGTCGGGCGTAGATGAATCGGGCAATACGAGCCGCGTCCGTCCATACCCCGGGAAGGGTGTTAGCTCTGGCCTGGCTGTGCACGGGGATTCCGGCAACGAACAGACCGGGTAGCGTCGTCGCGGTGGGGATGCGTCGCTGAAGCTGCGGCTGCGTGGGCAACCACTCGTCGCCCGCTTCGTACCCGGTGGCGAACACGACTGACTGGTAGGCCTGCCGGTAGCCATCCGCGAAGGCGAACTTGGCCCCGTCCACCCCAATCGTCTCGGCTCGAATGGAGACGCCTTTATCTCGGAGTGCGTCGTAGAGGGGTTCTGGGGCGATCTTCACGCGCCGCCACGGTGAGACGCGCGGCTGGGTGGGGAATTGCCGCGGATGCGCTTCAGCCCGTCGGGTGCGGACCGCCAGAGTGACGTCGTGCGACTTCGCGAGGTCGGAAGCAACTTCCGTCCCGGCGATACCACCGCCGACAATAAGTACCCGGCCTCGCGGAATCTGCTCGGGTGTTCTGTAGGCGTTGGTGTGCATCTGTACTCCTTCGACTTCGGCGTCCGCGGCCCATTTCGGAAATCGGGGACGTGCTGCGGCGCCGGTAGCGCACACGACGTTGCGGGTCTGCACTTCGCCAACCGTGGTGCTCAAGAGCAGGGTTGGGCCGTTGCCGTGGCGAGTCACGGCGAGGGCCTGGACACCCCAGACGGGGTTTACCCCGAGCTCCGCTTCGAATCTGTGTAGATAGCCTTCGATGTCTCCCGGGGTGGGGTACCGATACGGGTCACCCTCCAGTGGTCTGCGGGGGAAGCTGGAGTGCTCAGCATTGCTGAGCAACCGCATAGAAGGCCAGCGCGCACTCCACGTGCGTTGTCCCCGCGCGGAACTGTCGATGACCACGAAGTCACGCTGCGGTTCCATGCCGCGAGCGATCAGTGCCGCTGCAGTTGCCAATCCAGCCTGCCCTGCGCCCACGATGATGACTCGTCGGTGTGACAGGCCCGCCACTAGGGGGTGCCGTCCAAGCGGGTGGTGATGGCACTTTCAAGGTCGTTCCATCGTTCAATGACAAGAGGTTCGCCGTCGACGAAGAACGTAGGGGTTCGGTCCACGCCGAGGGCGCGTCCGTCGTCGAGGTCGGATCGAACGCGCTCGAGAGTGGCAGGGTCGGCGACAGCTTCGTCGTAGGCCGTCATATCCAAGCCCAACTCGGTCGCGTACGAGCGGAACAGCTCCGCTTGGCTTTGCTGAGACTCCCCCCACTGTGCTTGCGTCTCAAAGAGACGGTTGTACATGTCTTCGAAGCGTCCCTGGGCTGCCGCGGCCTCCGCAGCGACCGCTGAGTTTTCGGAGTTGATGTGGCCGGGAAGGGGGAAGTAGCGAACGACGTAGTTGATCTGTCCCTCATACTTCACACGAAGCTCTTCGACGACGGGGTAGTAGGCGCCGCAGGCTTCGCACTCGAAGTCCAAGAACTCCACGATGGTGATGGCGCCGTCGCCGGCGTCGTCGAGGACGTGGGAGTCGTCTCTAACAACCGCTATCGACCCTCCTCCCCGTTCCTCGGCGGCAACGCGGGTGTTGTTCTGATCGACTAGGACATAGATGACAGCCCCCGCGACGACCGCGACGGCGACGGCGGCGGTAATGACCGTCGCCTTCCAGTTGATTTTCATGGGTACTCCAACACTTGACGGCACAAGAAAAGCCCGGGTTGCCCGGGATGAGTGTCGCCGCGGGGGCGACGTGCCGATGTCAGGTTCTAGAGATACCCAGTTGCGCGATTGTGAGGGCGTGGCCCTCAGGCCTGCCGGACACCGGGTGGATCAAAGACGGCGGGAGGGCGCGCCAGACGAGTGTGATCCCAGCCGGTCCGCGGCGCACCAGGAGATGAACAACGAGGTACAGCACGAATCCGCAGACGACGCCGAGAACGCACAGCGCCATTCCGGGCGATACGTCGTACACGCTCGCCTCGACGATAGAGGTAGCGACGGGTGCGGCCGGGTCGTGCGGCGCAGTGTCAGATGCCGTCGCGACCACACCGCTTACCGGGGCGTTGTCGCCATGGTTGAGGGCCACGACTCCGAGCAGCAGGAGGGCCCCGAGGGCGATGATGGTAATGAGTCGCGTTATCGCTCCGTGCTCTTTCGCCAGCGCTGAGCGCCGGGCGTGAGCGTCGGTATACATCAGCAGCCAGTGTACGGAGAGGTTCTGGGCGAATGGCTGGGAACGGCCGACGGTGTGCCGATATGCGATCGGGCTGCGAACACGCCCGTTCGAGCGGTTCGGCGCCCGCGATTAAGCGTGACGGACATCCCCGGGTTCCGAATCTTGCAGGTCGGCTGTCTCAATCTGGAAGGTGGAGTGCAGCACGGACACCTCGAAGTGTTGAGCCACACATGCTCTGACGTCCTTAAGGACAGCGGCTGCGTGTCCGTCCGTGAAGCATTCGTCTTCAACCACGACATGCGCGCTGATTGTCGGCAGGCCGGTGGCGACTGTCGAGGCGTGTAGGTCATGGACGTCTATGACGTGGTCGAGTTGGAGAATGTGAGATCTCACATCGTCCAAGTCCAAACCGTCGGGGGTGAACTCCATCAACACCGACGACGTCTCGCGTAGCAACTTGAACGCACGCGGCACGATGAGAGCGGCGATGAAAAGACCGGCGATGGCGTCCGCTTGAAAGAAACCCGTCGTCCAGATGACGACAGCCGCGACGATAACCCCCAGTGATCCCAGCGCGTCATTCAGCACTTCCAGATACGCTGCCCGCATGTTGAAGTTAGCTCCGCGACTGGAAGACAGCACGAAGATGGCGATGACGTTCGCGACTAACCCAACGACTCCAAAACCCAGCAGTTCCGCAGCTGGCACCTCCGGGGGCTCGAAGAGCCGGCGTACCCCCTCGATGGCTGTGTAACCCCCTACCGCCATCAACAGAGCCGCTTGCCCGAAGGCAGCGATAACTTCGATGCGACGGAACCCCCACGTGCGTCGCGCACTAGCCGGCCGCAGCACCAGCGTCGCGGCGATGAGTGCAACGAGAAGTCCGGATGCGTCAGTGAGTGCGTGGGCCGTGTCCGTGAGGAGGGCAAGACTGCCGGTAAAGAAGGATCCAACCGCTTGAGTCACGGCGATTGCCGCGGTGATTGCAAACGCAATCCAGAGACGCGCCCGATGGTCGGTCGGATGCCCGGCCGCGCCGGTAGACGGTGCGTGCGTGTGACCGGCGCCCATCAGGCCGCGTCCGTTCCAAGGGCGAAGTCTTCACCAGGCTGATGAAGGTGAGCGCATAGCGTGACACGCGTGCCGGTGTCTCTCAGCAGGAGTTCGGCGGCGTTAATGAGAGCCGCAGTCGCCACAGGTTGCGCAAGATCGAACCAGGAAGCCCGACCCTCCGAGCGAACAGTGACTAGTCGGCAGTCCCGCAGGAAGCTGAGGTGCTTACTTACGGTTGATTGCGCCAATCCGAGGTGCTGGACGAGATCCCGGACGCGATGCTCGCCGGACGCCAGATGCTGGAGAACCGCCAATCGCGTGGGGTCCCCAAGCGCGTCGAATAGGTGCGCGTACACAGCGGTCGCGTCAGGATCGAGTAGACCACCCTCTTTATTCATCGCCACATAGCGATGATATCGTCAAATGCCGTGTCCGTCACGTCTGCATCCAACTGGGAACCATGCTCATTCTCGCCGGATCAGTGGGCCACCCGAATGCTCGCCCACAGAGCAAGCGCGACGATTGCGGTGAGGGTGGTGAAGGACAAGGCGCGGGGCCGGAGACCGGCGCGCGGTGGTAGTTGTAGTCGCGCCACAGGGTGCGTTTCGTCTGATCAGGTGGTGGGGCGCGGTGGGCTTTCCGCGCCCCACCCCGGGCGGGATCAGAGAGTGGCGAGAAGCTCCTCCATCGTGGCGATCTCGGAGGTCTGCGCCTCGATGATGGTGTTGGCGAGTGCGACGGCGTCGCTGTTCTGGCCGTTGGTCGCTTCTTCCAGGGCCATGTCGATGGCACCGCGGTGGTGCTCGATCATCTGCTGGAGGAACAGCCGGGCGGCGTCGGTTCCGGTGGCCTGCTTGAGCGATTGCATGTCGTCTTCGCTCATCATGCCGCCGCCGTGGTCCATGCTGCCGGTGGCGGGATCAACGGCTCATGACCGTCAACGGGGCGTGAGGGCCGCGCGTGGTACAGGTTTGGTCTCCGATGTCTCAGCTGCAGCGCTCCCCCGAGCCGGGGGTGTGGCTCGTCTTCGACCGCAGCAGACGAATCGCGATTGTGCGCGTGGTCGAGGTGCAGGGGCGGAAGCTGCTGCGCTCGGTGACGTTTCACGACGATCCGGCTCAGCGGCAACTAATCGGCTATTTTCCCGAGGACGGGATGAAGCTCGCAGTGGAATGCACCTGGGCGGAGTACGTCAAGCACACCGGTCCCTCGACGAGCAACCGGAAGTGAGGACTATCGCGCTCGGCCCTCATCACCTTCGGCCACAGGAATGTCCCCGTGTGCCGTTGGCATAAACGGGGGATCGAAAATGCTCCCACCAGCCAGCGTTGACCGGCGACGGGGCGAGCTCCCCGCGTGAGGGGCGTTGTCGGAACTGGCGGGACGCTCACTTATCAGGGAAGGCCGCGGTTGCGGACGCTGTCGGGGCATGACGTTTCTCCTTTGAGAACGAAGACGGACTCCATGAGACAAATGTCTAGATGGACCGTAAGTCATCTTCGGGCGCGCCCCCGGGAGCGAGTCCGGAAAGTGATTCACCCCTCCCCCGGATGCTGGGATCGTGGCACGCGGTCGATCACCGTCAAGGGCGCTGCGCGTCGCGATGCGATGCGGCGTTGCCGCACCCTGGACCGTGCTCTCCCTTGCGCAAGATCGGCATGTATCCGGTGCGAGCGGCTGATGTGGTGATGCTCGAGAACGAAGGAAGGGACCGGCCCCGTGGGCACGGTCCCTTCTCAGCGCGTGTCAGGCGGTCTTGGAGACCGTCTGGGCCTCGGGGTCGACGCCGAATCTGCGGATGTAGGTCTGGCGGATCTCTTGAAGCTGTGCGCGCTCGCGATCGCTGATCGGGTCGGCCTCGCCTGCCGCGATGCGGCGCTGGAGGCTGCCCTTGTGCGATGTCACGAAGCGTCCGGTGAAGGACGAGCGGGAATGCCGAGCCATCTGATCACCTTCCTTCTCGGTCTATTTTCCGTCGCGATTGCGGGCGTGTCTACGGCGGCTGGGCGTTGAAGGTTCTTGATCGTGCGGTAGATCATCTTGCCTTCGGTGGGGGTCGCGTCCTCGAGCAGGGCCTGGAGGGCGTCGTTTGCGACCTCGCGGTCTTCCTGGTCATCGGATGCGGCCAGCCCTAGGGCCCATTGCGCGCGGTTCCACCACTGTTCGCGCGCGGCGTTCTCGCGGGCGATTTTGGTTGAGCGGATGGCGGGAGTGAAGGCGATGACGGCGGCGATGACAGCGAAGACGCCGGCCATCGGGGGCCCGCTCAGAATCGCGCGCCAGAGAGCTTCGTCGATGACAACGGGTGTGGTCAGCGCTGGGTAGGGCGGGAAGGCGCTGCGAAGGCCGTATCCGACACCCCCGCTTGCGAGGATGATCCCGGCCAGCGCCCAGCCGCGCCGCGCTCGAGCGCTCACGTCATACCCCCATTGGGCGCCCCTGGGGCAGTTCGCGGGCCTTGACGGGCGGGAACGGCTTGCCGTCGTTGTACTTGGCCTCGAGGCGCTCGACCTCTTTCATCGCGGCAGCGTTGAGGAATTGCGAGAGGTTGCGGAACCCTTCTTGTGCGAACGTGTGCAGGATTGCACCGCGGATGCGGTCGGTGTCTTCAAGCTCCTGGTAGAACGACACCTTCGGCGGGTACTTGGTGCGCTTCTTCGGCGCGGGTGCCTCGGCCGCGGGGGCCGCCTCGGCGGTCTTCTCCACGGGGGCGGCGGCGGGCGCCGGCTGTGGGGTCTCAGCGGGCTGATCGTCCTCGAGGCGCCCGACGAGGGAGGAGAGGGTTTTGCGTGCCATGGGAGATCCCCTATCTCTTTCCGTTGGCCCAGAGGCTCGTGAGCTCCAGGGCGAGGTCTTTGTAGTCGTCGATGGCGTTGGCGGTGGCTCGGCTGCGGGGGTAGGTGGTGACCACTTCCCCGGTCAGCGGTGCGTCCGTGTGCATGACGTATTCGCGGATGACGCTGCGGAAGCGTGGGAGGTGCATCTCGTCGAGGAGTTCGAGCGCGTCGTCTTTGCGGCGCACCGCGGAGGGATCGCGCTTCACACGGCTCACCAGGACTCGGTAGGGCAGGTTCCGCGGCTCGATCAGCTGGCGAATGACGCGAACTGCGGGCTTCACGCTCATGGTCGCGGGTTCCATGGGCAGGATGACGAAATCGCTGTTGTCGAGGACCGCGCCGAGAACGTCGGTGTCCCGCAAGCTTCCCGGGGTGTCGACGACGATCACGTCGTACTCGTTGGTGCGCCGTAGACCGGCGAGGACTTGGGGGTCTGACTCGGTAGCGAAGTCGAAGGGCACATTGTCCCCTCCCGCCTCCGCCCAGTCGGTTGCGCTGCGCTGCGGGTCGACGTCGACGACGAGTACGCGGGCATGATCTGACAGCACTGCGGCGAGGTTCATGACGGTCGTCGTCTTACCGACGCCGCCCTTCTGCCCGACGACGGCGAGGATGCGAAGAGTCATGTGAGGCACCTTCCTTGTAACGGTAATAGTACTCTTAGGGGTGCGCTTTGCCGTGGCGGCGCACCCCTGCGAGTCTCGGATCTCACTCCATAGTAACGGGATTAGTACTGTTAGGGGTATTAGGGTTAGTTGCTGCGCTCAACCTCGATGCGGTGCCCGTCCATCTGCGACGGGTAGAACACGTGCTCGACGTCGCTACTTGGGAACGGGTTCACCAGGCGCACACCTTGAACGGTTCCTGCGCCGATGCACCCGAGCCCCTGCGCAACGATCCGCACCGGAATATATGCGCGGCCGTCCAGGCTTACGAGGCGGTCCCCTGCGCGAAGGTCTGCGAGGCGGGTAACGGCGATCTTCTCCATGGTGTCTCCTTCGGTCGTGCGCTTTGCGCCTGTACCCCTATTAGTACTATTAGGGGTGTTTTCGGTTAGTGGTAACGGGATTAGTACTGTTTTGGCTGGGGGTCACGCGGCGAACTTCGCGGCGATCCGGTCGATCTGGTCGGGGCGCATGTCGCACCAGTGATCGTCGTCGTCCACGACGACAACCGGGGCCATGCTGTAGCCGAGCTCTTCCGTCACGTACTCGTGTGCGGCCGGGTTCTGAGTGATGTCGACCTCGACGAATGGGATGCCTTTGCCTTTCAGCATCATCTTGGTCATCGAGCACTTTCCGCAGCTGGGGCCCGTCGTGTAGACCGTGAGCTTGTCCATTTCGTGATCCTCCCATCCCAATCGTTTTCTTGCCGTGAAGGCGATTTATCGCCGCTAGGAAGAGCGGCCGTAGTGCCAGTGACCGTGGAATACCGGAGGGAGCGAAGCGAGCGAGGATATGCCGCGAAAGCTCTGGCGCGCAGGGTGGTCGACCGTATGCTGCCGAAGGCTTCACGGCAAAAGAACGGGCCGACAGGCCTTGACTGCCGATCGGCTCCGTCCGATCGTCCGATGCCGGCGGCTGCTCCGTCTGCCGCTGGGTCCCATGATGCTCTTCTGCCGGGATTAGTACTGTTCCCGCCAGTCGTGTAACGGAAACAGTACTAATGGGGTTAGTCATGTTGTTGTGTCTCAGCGACGCGCGCGGCGACCGCGCATACGTCGTCGGGGGTGACTTCCTCGAGCAGGATGGTGCGGCTTCCTTCGTCCAGGTCGATCCACCAGACGGGGCGAACGGTGTGGGCGTCGATGCCGACGCGGTGGATGGGCAGTTCGCTGTCGGGGTCGACGGGGCCGTAGTAGAGCTGGGCGGTCCACTCTTCGGCGCCCATGTCCACGTAGAGGGTCGTCGGGAACGGGAGCAGCTGGGCGAGATCGTCGAGCAGGGTTTCGACGTCGCGGGGGGTGAGGTTCGTCATGGTCGATCCAATCTGTAACGGGATTAGTACTATTAGGGCTTGTTGGGGGCGGAGAGGTCGAATCCGCCGAAGGGGCTGTAGTTGGGTATGTGGCGGCTGCCGTAGCTGGGGCGTTCGGTGAGGATGGGGGCGCCCGGAACGCGGAACGCGGGCGTGTAGTTGTCCTCGAGCCAGGCCTCGAGCTTCGGCGTCATGCTGGTGGGGCCCATTCCGCCGCGGAGCTTGCCGGGAAGGGTGGGAAGGTCGCGCCAGCCGGGGAATGCGTGGTCGTGCCAGGCCTCGACGCATTCGGCTTCGGTGCCGATGTGGTGCCAGGAGCAGCGGGAGCAGATGGCCTGGGCGGTGATGCTGCCGACGCACTGGCAGAGCGGGCCGAGAGGGTCGCCAATCTTCCGCGAGTCGTGGGCTCCTGCAGCGCACCGGAGGTCGACGTCGTACAGGTCGAACGTGTGCTCGCCGATATCCATGTGACGGACGGTGTAGCTGCGGTGCCACATCTTGGACAGGAAGACGCTGTTGAAGTGGCCGTTGATTTCGACCCAGCGGCGCCAGGCCGCGTCGAGCTCGTCGGGGTGGTGGTAATCGGTGACCAGCTGTCCCAGCGGCATCCCCGTCCATTGCGGCAGACCCGCAACGTGGTCTTCGTGCATCAGGTCGTTGATCATGTCCATCAGCGTCATGGTCTCTTTCCTTTCTCCTCCACGTTTTTTTGCCGTGAAGGCGGTTTTCCGCCTTAGCAACCGAAGGGTGCAGTGCAACCCGAAGGGCGGGGGAGGAGAGAGTTTCGGCGCGAAATAAGGGAGCGTAGCGACCGCGTGCCGAAAGTCTCGGGGGAGCCGGTGGCGTAGCCACTTGAACGGAGCCCGGAGGTAGCTACGACCGCAGCGAAGCGGAGGGAGCCGCCGAAGGCTTCACGGCAAACAAACGGGCCGTCAGGCCCCAGCTGGTCGGCGTAGCCGGCTCGATCACCTCGCGGAGTGAGGCGGGGTGAAGTGCCTACGGCTTGGGCGCGGGCGGGAGGGGAAGTGCTCGCGCATGCGCGCGATCACCGCGGCGATCTCGTCCGCGTTGGCGCGGATCTCGGCTCGGCGTGCGGCCTCGTGTGCAGCTTCGAGCGCCTGACGCTCGGCACGCCGCCGACTCTCAACCTGCAGCTGCAGGAACGGAGCGGGAGAGCCGGCGTCGACGGTGGCGCGAAGCAGCCATACGAAGTACCCGAACGGATCACGCTGGGATGCGACGTCGACGAGAGGGATACGCCGCTCAAGGCGGCCGCGCTGGATTGCGTCGAGTAACGATTCAGCAGTCCATCCGCGCCCTGTGAGGCCGTGGGCGATCAGCACGTCGCAGAGCTTGCCGAGGTGCGAGGTCGCACGGTCCAGCCACGACATCCGCGCACACAGGCCCGCGGCAAGACGTTGAACGTCGATCGGGCGAGGTTGCTGCGAAGCCGGTTTTTGCCGGGTTTTTGTCGAAGCTGGGCGCCGCGTAGCGGCGTCTTCTCGCGTGCGCGGATGCGCGCGCCTTGGTGATTTTTTACCAACGGGAGAGAAGTTCTTAACCCCCCTACGGGTGGGTAGCTGGACATTTTCCACAGCAGTGGAATCGATGCCGGCGACGGCGTTGCCGGTGGGGGGCGTGTAGCCGCGGGGGAGTGTCAGGGCACGAGTGGACGCTGCCCGGAGCTGTTGGCCACCGTGCTTAGCGTGGGCTTGCGCGCGCTCGGTTGTGGTCAGGTAGCGGCCCTCAGCGACGGTCACCGCCAGGCCGAGCACCTCGAGCAGCTGCCGGGCTCGCTGGACGGTCTTTCCGCTCATGCCGAGCACGCCCGCCACGGTGTCGTGTGCGGTGGTGACGCCGCGGCCCGTGGATTGGTCTGCGGCCGTGCGGTCGGCGTGTGCGACGCGCAGGAGCGTGTCGGGGGCGACTTTCGCGCGTCGACGGGCTTCTTCACCCTCCGGGGTGCGGAGGATGTCCATCACTGCGTCGAACCAGACGGATGCACTGGGCCAGGCCCTCAGAGGGCCATAGACGCCCTCGGGCGCGGGGAGTGCCCAGCTGCCGCCTCTGGGTGACCTGCTGCGCTGTGCGGCGTCCTGGGGGCGCGCAGGGGGAGATTCCCGCGACACGCGGGACGAATTTGCGTTTAGAGAATGCGTATGGGCGCGCGGGCGCGCTAAAGTGTGCATTGTTCTCCTGGTCAGCGTCAGGGAACGACGAAGGCCCGGTTCCACCGGTACTTCTTGAAAACCGCTTCATCTGGGACCCGCCGCCAAGCAAGTCAGATGAGGCACATGAGCTTTGAGGCCCGCTTCGGCGGGCCTCTTCTCTTTAGGGCGAGTCGATAGGCAACTCCCCGTCCGTGAGTTCTTGTGCGGGCCACCATTCGGGCAGACCGCGAGAGGTCAGTTCGGTGTTGAGATGGTCCACGACCGCTTCGAAGAACACGGCGGAGGAAACGCCGGCGTGCGCGGCAAGGCGCTCGAAGCGTTCCTTCTGAGCCTTCTCAACCTTCCAACCGAGCGCGACGGTATCCACGCGCGTGCCTCGGGGGAGTCGACGAACTGCCATAGGGCGAACGTATTGGGTAGCGCCACCGTTAACACGCTGACACGCCGGTAGTAGCGCCATCATTAGCTGGCCGGTCGGACGTTGGTGGCCCCTCGGGGGAGGGTGCTTAGCCGAGCAGCTGCGCGCGGAGCTCGCCGATGAGCGCGTCGATGCGGTCGACGTCGACCGTGTAACGGGGAGCGCGGCCGCGGCGGGCTCCGATTGGCTGTTCTACGTCGGTGCGAATGACTCCGATGGATTCGAGCAGACGCAGGTCGCGGGTGAGTGAACTCACCGCTGTGACGGTCGCTTCACGGATCTCGCCGTAGTAGCTGCCGGGGTGCTTCACCAGGTAGTTGATGATGTTGCGGGGGCCGGTGCGGGCCAGCAGTGCGATCGCGTCAGCTGGAACTGTCGGTGCTGGCACTTCGGGGCTCCTGGATTCTGGGTATGGCAAAGCGAGGGAGCTTGCCGACTCAATGCGGGGGTGCGCAGATTCGACAACGCGGGATGCTGGTCTTCGTAGGGTACGCAAAGACCTGCACCGGGTGTGGGAGAAATGCCCGCGCCCGGTTACCGCGCCCGCGTTGCTCGAGGAGCCGGAATGGTTACAGTGAATGAGCGATCGCCGATTTGAAGGCGCGTGCCGGTAACGACCGTTCGGGCGTGTCCGGGGGTCAGGTCGATGGGGTCTTTTCCGGGTTCGGTGACGGTGGTGCCGTTGGCCGAAGACTGGTCGGTGACCCAGAGTGTGCCGTCGTGGAACGACAGGATGCAGTGGGATTTCGACACTGAGCGCGCGGGGTCATCGACGGTGACGGTCGCGTCGACACCTTCGGCGTCCTCGGGAGGCCGGCGCCCGAGCAGGATGGTGCCGCGGATGATTTCCGTGGAACCGTCGTCAAAGGTGATCATGGCGCTGCGCACGCGCGAGCGACGTTCACCACCGCTGGTGAGGTCGAAGTCGGGATCAATGTGGGGCGTGGGCGCCGGCACTGTGTCGGCGGCAGGCTCGGGGAGGACTGCTGGTGTCGCCGGGAGTTCGTCGACGGTTTCGCGGATTGGCTGTGCGGGTTCCTCGTCCACCGCGGGTTCGACCACGGGGGCGAGGGCGCGGGCGTGCTCCCTGTCGACCGTGACGGCGCCGTCTGGGTCGATGGTGAGCATGAGGGAGGTGCCCGTGTCGATCGCGTGGGCGTACTGCCGTTGACCGGTGGTGGCGGTGTACGCCACCAGCACCTCGACGGCTTGCGCTCGCGCGGCGTCAGAGTCCGCTGCGGTGATGGGCACACTCTGGCCGGGGAGCGTGACTACGCCCGTGCCGTCTGTATCGATGCTGACGTTCATCATGGGGCATCTCCTTCCGTTGCGGTCGAGGCGTAGACGAGTGTCTCGTCGACCTTCTCGCTGATGACGTAGACCGTCGTGGTGAGCGCTGCGAGCGGCGACTCGGATACTCCGGTGGTGAGAGTGGTGAACGGCTCCGAGCTCGGCGTCGTCGCGCTGGCGTCGACGAGGACGGCCTCGTTGCTCTCGGTGCCGTAGACGGTGGAGCCGGATACGGCGACGGGGGTCATGCGGCTCGGGAGCGCGACGGCACGTGGGGCGGCGCTGTAGTCGATGAACGCTTCGCCGAGGGTGAGCGTTTCGGCGTCGGCGGCGTGGATGGGAACGTCCTGGGCGGTGATCCGGGCGTTCATCGGGGCGGTAAGCGTGATCGTGTTCGACGGGAGGTCGACCAGTGTCACGGTGAGAGCCGGTCGCTGAGACCACACGACGATGAGAGTGTCGTCGTCGGCCGCGGAGATCAGCAGCGGGGCCCCTTCGACACCTTCGGGCCGGGGGAGCGGCTTCTTCACGGGCGCTTGATCGGCGGTGAGCGTCCACCACGACTCTTCGTTGGCCGCGATGATCCCTTCGCGGCCCGACAGGATGGGGACCGCTGTGACGGGCACGTCCGTCAACGTGAGACCGTCGCCGGTGAACAGGCCCGCGGTCTGGTTAGGCAAGGTGATTAGCGGCTGTGAGCCGAGGTAAGTCACCTCTGCGCTGCGGCCGACGTTGACTTCCACAGGAGCCACCGGGGACCGATCCGTATCGAGCGGCCAGAGGGTGAGCGAGGACTCGCCCGTGGCGAGGACCGGGCGTCCCTGCACTTCGGAGGCGTGTACGACGTCGTTCGCGCGAGGTGCCTGGGCGCCGCGCCATGTGACGGCGCCGGTCGCGGCGTCGACGAGATTCAGCTCGCCGCTGTCCGTGGTGATCAGCAGCCGCTGGTCGTCGATGAGCCGTGGTTCGCTGCGTGGGGCGATCGGCAGCGACCACGCTGCTTGTTCGGAGAACCCGGGCGGGACCAGGACCGGGATGTTCGCCCCGGCAC
>NZ_QAJB01000079.1:0-7489 GCF_003061325.1 Microbacterium sp. HMWF026 | reverse complement strand
CAGCAGGGGATTGGGGGCATCCGTCATCGGTCCAGCCTAGGCGGCGGACCGTGCGCGGTCACGGAGAGGAACGGACGTCCGCGAGCATCCTGGGCTCACCCCCTCCGGCGGAGCGCAAGAGGCCCCGAAGCGGACGAGCCCGCCGCCCCCGACGGGGACGGCGGGCTCGGCGCGCGTCGAGATGCGGCTCAGGCGAACTCGGCGTCGTCGTCGTAGCGCACGACGACCTCGCCCGAGGCGTCCTGGCTCACGATGACCCCGGTGTCGAGCTCGGCGACGGGTCGACCCTCGAGGAAGGTCAGCGTCCACCGCGGGGCGGGGGCGCTGAGCCCGTCGGGGTTGAGCGCCGCCTCGACCGCGGCGATCTGCGCGTGCAGCGCCTCGGGAACGGCCTTGGGGGGCTGCTCACGGGCGGTCCAACGGGTTCCGAGATGCATCAGGCCTCCTGGGGTGCGAACACGATATCGGTGACGGTGGTGGCGTCGGCCTCGGCGAACGAGATCGCCTCGATCCGGCCCACGGCGCGCAGGTCGCCCTCGGCGAGGCGCAGGGCCTCGACGTGCGGACCGGCGACGGTGAGCGAGGTGACCGGGGTCTTCTGCGAGGCCTTCGCCTCGGTCTTGGCACGACGGATGCCGATGAGCGCGGCGCTGACGGCGGTCAGCACGGCCGGGTCGCCCTCGATGCCGAGCGGCTCGGGCCACGCGGCGGTGTGCACCGAGCCCTCTTCGAACCACGACCACACCTCTTCGGACGCGAACGACAGCACGGGCGCGAACAGCCGCACGAGCGTCGACAGCGCGGTGCGCAGCGCGAGGGCCGCGGACGCCTGTCCCGCGTCGGACTGGTCGTACGCGCGCTCCTTCACCAGCTCGAGGTAGTCGTCGCAGAAGGTCCAGAAGAACGACTCGGTGATCTCGAGCGCCCGCGCGTGGTCGTACGCCTCGAACGCGGCGGTGGCGTCGCGCACCACGGCATCCAGGGTCGAGAGCATCGACGCGTCGAGCGCGTGCGTGACCTCGGCGCCCTCGGGCACGGGGAAGGACAGCACGAACTTCGCCGCGTTCAGCAGCTTGATCGCGAGGCGCCGGCCGATCTTGACCTGGGTCGGGTTCTGGGGGTCGAAGGCCGCATCTGTGCCGAGGCGGCTCGATGCCGACCAGTAGCGCACGGCGTCCGAGCCGTGCTGCTGCAGGATGTCGGCGGGCGTGACCACGTTGCCCTTGGACTTCGACATCTTCTTGCGGTCGGGGTCGACGATGAAGCCCGAGATGGCGGCATCCGTCCAGGGGCTCCGGTCGTCCTCGAGGGCGCTGCGCAGCATGGTCGAGAAGAGCCACGTGCGGATGATGTCCTGACCCTGCGGGCGCAGGTCGAACGGCGACACGAGGTTCCACAGCTCCTCGTCGCGCTGCCAGCCGCCGGCGAGCTGCGGGGTGAGCGACGACGTCGCCCACGTGTCGAGGATGTCGCGCTCGGCGTCGAAGCCGCCGGGAACGCCGCGCTGGTCCTCCGTGTAGCCCGGGGGCACGTCGGTGGTCGGGTCGACCGGCAGTGAGGCGAGGTCGGGGGTGAGCACGCGGGTGTAGTCGCGCTCTCCGTCCTCGTCGAGGCCGTACCAGACCGGGATCGGTACGCCGAAGAACCGCTGACGCGACACGAGCCAGTCGCCCGTGAGGCCGTTGGTCCAGTTCTCGAAGCGCACGCGCATGAAATCGGGATGCCACGACATCTCGCGGCCGAGGGTCACCAGGCGCTCGCGCAGCTCGGCATCCCGTGCCCCGTTGCGGATGTACCACTGGCGCGTCGACACGATCTCGAGCGGGCGGTCGCCCTTCTCGAAGAACTTCACGGGGTGGGTGAAGGGCTTGGGGGCGCCCTCCATGGCGCCGGATTCCTGCAGCAGCTCGACGATGCGCTTCTTGGCGCTGAACACCGTCTTGCCCGACAGTTCCGCGTAGGCCGCCTTCGCGGCATCCGTCACGATCACATCGGGAGCGTCGGCGACGATGCGGCCGTCCTTGCCGATGATCGTGCGGTTGGGCAGGTCGAGCTCGCGCCACCAGATGATGTCGGTCACGTCGCCGAAGGTGCAGATCATGGCGATGCCCGAGCCCTTGTCCTTCTGCGCGAGCGGGTGAGCGAGCACCGGCACCTCGACGTCGAAGAGGGGCGTGCGCACGGTCGTGCCGAACAGGGGCTGGTAGCGCTCGTCGTCCGGGTTGGCGACGAGGGCCACGCACGCCGGCAGCAGCTCGGGGCGGGTGGTCTCGATGAACACGTCGCCCGAACCGTCGGTCTTGGCGAAGCCCACGCGGTGGTACGCGGCGGGCTGATCGCGGTCCTCAAGCTCGGCCTGGGCGATCGCGGAGCGGAAGTCGACGTCCCACAGCGTCGGAGCGAGCGCCTGATACGCCTCGCCGCGGTCGACGTTGCGCAGGAACGCCAGCTGGCTCGTGCGGATGGAGTCGTCCGAGATGGTGCGGTAGGTCTGCGTCCAGTCGACGCTCAGGCCCAGCTCGCGGAACAGGTCCTCGAACTGCTTCTCGTCCTCGACCGTGAGCTGCTCGCACAGCTCGATGAAGTTGCGGCGGCTGATGGGCACCTGGTCGGCGGCCTTGCTGCTCTTGTTGTCGCCGCCCGCGAACGGCGGGGTGAAGTCGGCGTCGTAAGGGAGCGAGGGGTCGCAGCGCACGCCGTAGTAGTTCTGCACGCGGCGCTCGGTGGGCAGGCCGTTGTCGTCCCAGCCCATCGGGTAGAACACCGTCTTGCCGCGCATGCGCTCGAAGCGCACCTTCACGTCGGTGTGCGTGAACGAGAACACGTGCCCGATGTGCAGGCTTCCGGATGCCGTCGGCGGCGGCGTGTCCACCGAGTACACGCCCTGGCGGCCGGCCTCGGCGGCGCGGAGGCGGTCGAACACGTACGTGCCGCGCTCTTTCCAGGCGGCATCCCACTTCTGCTCGAGGCCTTCCAGGGCGGGCTTGTCGGGAATGGTGGCCATGGGGGTACTCCTCGAGCGATATGGGCGGCACTGTGTGAGCGTGCCTGATGGGTGTGGCATCCATCGTATCGGGACGGGCTCGTCGTGTCCGAGGCGCGCGCGAACCCCCACTTTCCGCACCGGGTCCAGCAACGCGGGTAGGCTGGAGTTTCCCCACCAGATACTTCGAGGTTTCGTCATGCCTTCACAGCTTTCCCGTCGCGTGATCTCGGCGGTCGCCGTCGCCGCGGTCGCCGCTCTCTCGCTCTCGTCGTGCGCCGGTTCCGACCCGGCCGCCCAGGGCGACGGAGAGATCGCCTGGGCCATCGAGGGCGCCAACCTCTCGGCCGGCAAGATGGACCCGCAGACCAGCCAGCTCGACGTCACCGCCATGGTGCAGCGCGCCGTGCTCGACTCGCTGGTGTTCCAAGAGGCCGACGGGTCGTTCTCGCCGTGGCTCGCCGAGTCGTGGGACGTCGAGGACGGCGGTGCGAGCTACCTGTTCCGCCTGCGCACGGACGTGACCTTCCACGATGGCACGCCCTTCGACGCCGCCGCCGTCAAGGCGAACTTCGACCGCATCGTCGACCCCGACACCGCGTCGGCGCAGGCCGCGAGCATGCTCGGCGGCGATCTGTACGCCGGCACCGACGTCGTCGACGAGCACACCGTGCGCGTGCGTTTCAGCGAGCCCTACTCCCCGTTCCTGCAGGCCGCGAGCACGGCTCTGCTCGGCTTCTACTCGCCGCAGGTGCTCGAGACCAAGGCCGACCAGCTCGCCGCGGGCGGGCCCGACGTGACCGTCGGCACGGGCCCCTTCGAGCTGACCGAGTACACGCCCGACCAGGACATCGTCTACACCCGCAACGACGACTACACCTGGGGCCCCGACGGCACCGGTAAGCCGTCGTTCAAGACACTGCGGGTCGACATCCTCCCCGAGGCCTCGGTGCGCGTCGGCGCGCTGTCGAGCGGGCAGGCCGACGTCGTGACCAACCTGCCGCCGAACCTCGTCGAGCAGGTTCCCGCCGACGACACCGTCGAGTCGATCGCCTACCCCGGCCTGCCGTACTCGCTGTTCCTCAACGAGAAGTACGGCGTATTCGCCGACCAGAAGGTCCGCCAGGCGTTCACGCGGGCGATCGACGTCGACACGGCCGTGCAGCAGATCTTCTTCGGCCAGTACCCCCGCGCGTGGAGCATCCTGGGGGCGACCACCCCCGGCTACGACGCGAGCCTCGAGAACAGCCGGCCCTTCGACCCGTCCGCGGCCAACGCCCTTCTCGACGAGGCCGGCTGGACGGGACGGGATGCCGACGGCATCCGCACCAAGGACGGTCAGCGCCTCACGGCTCGCTGGATCGCCTGGACGCCCGTACCCGACGACCGGGCGGCGCTCGCCAACGCCGTGCAGAGCGATCTGAAGGCCGTCGGCTTCGACCTGCAGCGCGAGGTGCTCGAGCCCGGCGCGTACAACGAGCAGTACGGTCCCAAGACGTACGACGTCACCGACTGGGGTTTCTCGGGCGTCGACGCCGATCTGCTGCGGAGCCACCTGGCCACCGACGGCTTCCAGAACGCCTCGCAGGTGAGCGACCCGGCGCTCGACGAGCTGCTCGCCCAGGGCGCGTCGACCACCGACCAGGCCGCGCGCGACGACGTCTACGCGCAGGTCCAGCAGTGGAACGCCGAGCACGCCGCCATCGTGCCGCTGTACAGCCCCACGCTGATCTCGGCCGTGCGCCCCGACGTCTCGGGGCTGACCTTCGACCTGTACGGTCGCCCGCTGTTCGCGACCGCCACCGTCGGCTGAACACGGACCCCCGGATGCCACGCCCCCGCCCGCGCGCTCTGCTGAGCCGCCTCGGCGGGGTCGTGGCATCCGTCGTCCTCGTCCTGTGGGGCGCGGCGACGCTGGCGTTCGCCGCGTTCCGGATCATCCCGGGCGACCCGGTGTCGGTCATGCTCGGCCCGCAGGCGCAGGTGAGCGAGTCCGTCAAGGCGGGGATCCGCAGCGACCTGGGGCTGGACCGTCCCGTGGGGGAGCAGTACGTCGCCTTCCTCGGCCGGCTGGTCCGCGGCGACCTCGGCGAGTCGTACCAGCTGCGCCAGCCCGTCGCCGAGGTCATCGGCCGGCAGCTCGGACCCACCCTGCAGCTGTCGGCGCTCGCGCTGCTGATCGCGGTCGTCCTGGCCCTGGCATCCGCTCTGCTCGTACGCGGACGGACCGGGCCGGCCCTGGCATCCGGGATCGAACTCGTCGTGCTGTCGTCGCCGGTGTTCTGGACGGGGTTGGTGCTGCTGAGCGTGTTCTCGTTCCAGCTCGGGTGGTTCCCCGTGTCGGGCGCCCGCGACGGGGCGGCGATCGTGCTGCCGGCGGTGACGCTCGCCCTACCCGTGGCGGCGCTGCTGTCGCAGGTGCTGCGCGACGGGGTCGAGGCGGCCGAGCGCGAACCGTTCCTGTTGACGGTGCGGGCCCGCGGCGCGGCCCCGCTGCGCGAGAGCGTGCACCACACACTGCGGCACGCGAGCGTCGGGGGAGTCACCCTGGCGGCGTATCTCGTGGGCTCGCTCCTGGGCGGCGCCGTATTGGTCGAGACCGTCTTCGCCCGACCGGGGATCGGGCGTGTGACGCTGACGGCCATCACGGATCGCGACCTGCCCGTCATCACCGGGGTGATCCTGCTGAGCGCGCTGGTGTTCGTCGTGGTCAACACGATCGTCGACCTCGTCGTGCCGCTCATCGACCCGCGGTTGCGCGCGGCGAGACCCGGCCTGGCGGCCCGGACGGGGGTGCCCGCGTGAGCGCCACCACGGTCGCGCGACCGCGCGCGGGTCGGATCGTCGCCCTCTCGGCCGCGGGGGTGGTGCTGGCCGTCGTCGCGCTGGCCGCCGTCGCGCCCGGGCTGCTCGCCACGCACGACCCCCTGCTCACCGACGTGCGGGCGACGCTGCAGCCGCCGAGCGCCGCGCACCTCTTCGGCACCGACCAGAGCGGTCGCGACGTGTACTCGCGGGTCGTCCACGGCGCCGCCCGATCGGTGGGGATCGGCCTGCTCGCGACCGGTCTGGCCCTGGTCGTCGGCGTCGTCGCCGGGTCGCTGTCGGCGGTCGCACCCCGGTTCGTGGATGCCGCGGCCATGCGCGTGGTCGACGTGCTGCTGGCGTTCCCCGAGTTCCTCGTCGCCCTGCTCGTCGTGGCGGTGCTGGGTCCGGGGGCCGCGAACGTCGCCCTGGCGGTGACGCTCGCGGCCGTTCCCGTTTACGTGCGGCTGGCGCGGGCGCAGACGCGTTCGCTGGCTGCGACCGAGCACGTCGAGGCCGCGCGGATCATCGGGGTCCCAGCGGCCCTGGTGCACGTGCGGCACGTGCTGCCGGGGGTGGTCGGTGCGGTGAGCGTGCTCGCCACGATCGGCGTGGGCACGAGCATCCTCGCGGCGGCGGGGCTCAGCTTCCTGGGCCTCGGCCCCACCGAGCCCACGCCGGAGTGGGGACTGATGCTGTCGGCCGGCCGCAACCTGCTGCTGCAGGCGCCCTGGGTCGCGCTGTTCCCGGGCCTGGCGATCACGGCGACCGTGGTGAGCATCAGCGTCGTCGGACGCATCCTGCGCGCCCGAGCAGAGGAGCGGGGCGCATGAGCGACGGCGTGCACGTCCGCGGTCTGCGCATCGACGGGCCCGAGGGTGCTCTCGTGCGCGACCTCGACCTGGACGTGCGCGCGGGGGAGTGCGTGGCGCTGGTCGGTGAATCGGGCGCCGGCAAGTCCCTGACGGCCAGAGCCCTGCTCGGGCTGACGCCCGCGTCGACGCGCGTCAGCTCCGAGACCCTGCGCATCGACGGGAACGACGTCCGCGGTCTATCTCCACGCGGCTGGCGGACGCTGCGCGGACGAAGCATCGCCCTCGTCTCGCAGGACGCGCTCGTGTCGCTCGACCCCCTGCGGCGCGTGGGTGCCGAGGTCGCCGAACCCGTGCGCATCCACGAGCCCGCCGTGCGCGGCGCCGCACTCGCGGACCGCGTGCGCGCCAGCCTCGAACGCGTCTCGCTCCCCGAGCCCGACCGGCGTGCGCGGCAGTACCCGCACGAGCTGTCGGGGGGACTCCGCCAGCGCGCCCTCATCGCCTCGGCCCTCGCGGCCGGTCCGGCCGTCCTGGTGGCCGACGAGCCGACGACGGCTCTGGATGCCACCGTCCAGGCGCGCGTGCTCACGCTGCTGCGTCGCATCGCCGACGACGGGGTCGCGGTGCTCTTCATCAGTCACGACCTGGGCGCCGTCGCCCGCGTCGCCGATCGCGTGGTGGTCATGCGCGATGGGCGGGTCGTCGAGACCGGAACCACCGCCGAGGTCTTGGCATCCCCCCGCGATCCGCACACCCGTGAGCTGGTCGCGGCGGTGTCGCACGAGCCCCTGCGCCGTGCTCCGCGCACCGACGAGCCCCTCGTCATGGGCGAGGGGCTCGTCAAGAGCTTCGACGGGCGTCGCGCGGTCGACGGGGTGTCGTTCGC
>NZ_QAJB01000078.1:0-8119 GCF_003061325.1 Microbacterium sp. HMWF026 | reverse complement strand
GGGGGCTCCGACCGCGGCGGCGACCACCGGGCGGATCGCCGCGAGCAGGTCCGCTTCGTGAGACGCCGCGATCCCGGGCACGACCACCGCCGACCCCTGACCCCACGTCTCGTCCGGGATCGGCACCACGACCGCGCTTTCAAGGCCCGGGATGCCGCGCACCGCCGCCTCCACCCGGTCGAGCGACACGTTCACCCCGCCCGAGACGATGACGTTGTCGAGCCGTCCGGTCACCCGCAGCACCCCGTCGACGATCTCGCCGCCGTCGCCCGTGCGGTACCAGCGCCGACCGTCGTCACCGACGGGAAAGACGGATGCCGTGCGCCCGGGGTCGCCGAGGTAGCCGTCGGCGAGCGTCGGACCCGACAGACGCACCTCGCCGTCGACGATCCGCATCCCCACGCCGTCCAGCGGCACGCCGTCGTACACGCACCCGCCGCTGGTCTCGCTCGATCCGTAGGTGCGGATGACGCGGGCGCCGGCGGCGAGCGCGCGGTCCCGGACCGCGGGGGCGAGGGCCTGGCCGCCGATGAGGATGCCCTCGAACGAGCGGACCGCCTGCGCGACCGCGGGATCGGCGTCGGCGGCATCCAGCAGTCTCTGCAGCTGTGCGGGCACGAGGGACGTGAACGTCGGAACGCGTTCGCCGTTGTCGTGCGACGCCATGCCCAGCGCCGCGGCGGCGAACGGCTCAGGGCGGAAGGGACCGGCGAGGACGGCCGGCTCGCGGTCGGCGAGCAGCGCTCTCACCATCACCTGCACCCCGGCCACGTACGTGGCCGGAACGGCCAGCAGCCAGGACCCCTCGCCGATGCGGGCGGTCGTGGCGTAGGCGCTGGCGATGAGGGCGTTGCGTGAGATCGCGACCGACTTGGGCACACCGGTCGAACCCGAGGTGGTCACGACGACGGCCGTCCCGGCGGGCACATCGCCCGGAAGGTCCGCCCCGCCCAGGGCGACGGCGGGTCCCGCCCCCAGGACCGCCGCGCGCAACGCCCGCAGGACGTCGCGCGGATCGCCGGATGCCGGCGGCTCGAGTCTCACGCGCTCGGTCCGACGCTCAGTAGTGCCACGGCACGCCCGACCAGTCGGGGTCGCGCTTCTCGAGGAAGGAGTCGCGCCCCTCGGCGGCCTCGTCGGTGCCGTACGCCAGACGCGTCGCCTCCCCCGCGAACAGCTGCTGACCGACCAGGCCGTCGTCGACGGCGTTGAAGGCGTACTTCAGCATGCGGATCGCCGTCGGCGACTTGGTCAGGATGGTCCGGGCCATCGCCAGGGCTTCGCGTTCGAGCTCGGCGTGCGGGACGACGCGGTTGACCGCGCCCATCTCGTAGGCGCGGTCGGCGGAGTACTCCTCGGCGAGGAAGAAGATCTCGCGCGCGAACTTCTGCCCGATCTGCCGCGCGAAGTAGGCGGAGCCGTAGCCGGCGTCGAAGGAGCCGACATCGGCATCCGTCTGCTTGAAACGACCGTGTTCGCGGCTGGCGATCGACAGGTCGCACACCACGTTCAGCGAGTGGCCGCCGCCCGCCGCCCACCCGGGGACGACCGCGATGACCACCTTCGGCATGAAGCGGATGAGACGCTGGACCTCGAGGATGTGCAAGCGTCCCGCGCGGCCCGGGTCGTGGACCGTCGCCTCGTCGGTCGAGTACTTGTACCCGTCGCGACCGCGGATGCGCTGATCGCCGCCCGAGCAGAACGCCCAGCCGCCGTCCTTCGCGCTCGGTCCGTTGCCCGTGAGCAGGACGACGCCGATGCGGTGGTCCTGTCGGGCGATGTCGAGGGCGCGGTACAGCTCATCGACCGTGTGGGGCCGGAAGGCGTTGCGCACCTCGGGCCGGTCGAAGGCGATACGGGCGATGCGTCCGTCGTGGGTGACGTGCGCGGTGATGTCGGTGTAGTCGGCGGCGCCGGGCGCCGGCGTCCACTCCGCGGGGTCGAACAGCTCGGAGACGGTCACGTCCTCAGCCTACGCGCGGGCACCGACGCAGGATCGATACGACCGCTGGACGCACCCGGCGCCACCCCGTAGCCTGGACGACCCCGACGATCGGAGTCCGCATGACGAAGAAAGTGTCGATCCTGGGTCGCATCCGCGAGTACTTCTTCGGAGCCCCCACCCATGACCAGTCCGAGGACGCGCGCCGCTCGGTGAACCACCAGAGCGAGACCGCGTACTACCAGGGCGAGGCCGTCAAGAACTGGACGGGCACCTCGGGCGGAGCGCAGTTCAAGCCGTGACCGGTCGGCGCCCCGGATCCCCCGGGGCGCCGTTCGATCACGCGTTCTTGCCGTCGCGCCAGCGCAGCCACCGCTCGACGATCGAGTAGTCCCAGTCGGGACCCGAGAACCCGAGGGTGAACAGGCGCGTACCGGCGTCGTAGAGGGCGTCGGCCACGTCTTCGTCGCGGTCCTTCAGCTCGTTCGAGACGACGAGTCCCGACAGGTCGCGCTGCTCGCTCTCGGCCCACTTCTGGATGACGTCGAACTTGTGGGGCAGCTCGTCCGGCGCGACGAAGCTGTGCCAGATGTCGGCGTGACGGGCGACCATGCGCAGCGTCTTCTGCTCGCCCTTGCCGCCGATCATCACGGGGATCTCGCGGGTGGGGGCCGGGTTGAGCTTCGACCAGCGGGCGGCGATCCGGTCGAGGTCGGTCGCCAGGGCGTTCAGCCGCGAGCCCGCGGTGCCGAACTCGTAGCCGTATTCGTCGTAGTCGCGCTGGAACCAGCCCGAGCCGGTACCGAAGATGAAGCGACCCGTGTCGCCGCCCTTCTTGCTGATGTGGTCGACCGTGCGGGCCATGTCGGCCTGCAGGTCGGCGTTGCGGTAGCTGTTGCAGTTGACCAGGGCGCCGAACTCGACGCGCTCGGTCTGCTCGGCCCACGCCGACAGCATGGTCCACGACTCGAAGTGCTCGCCGTCGGGGTCGCCGTAGAGGGGGAAGAAGTGGTCCCAGTTGAAGAGGACGTCGACGCCCATCTCTTCGAGACGGAGGACGGCGTCGCGGATGTCGGAGTACTGCACGTGCTGCGGCTGGATCTGGACGCCGAGACGCACCGGGGTGTCGAAGAGCATGCGGTCAGCCTATGCCCGCCCCCGGACACCGGGACGGGTGGACGCCCGACGCGATGACACGTAGCGTGGAGAGGCCAGACGATCGGAGTCATCATGACGAAGAAGATGTCGAAGCTGTCGCGAGTGCGCGACTACCTGTTCGGCCCGCGCCGCACGCACGAGCAGTCCGAGGCCGCGAGGGAATCCCTCGACGCGCAGAAGGATCTCTCCTCCTACACCACCGAACGCCAGACGTTCTGGTTCGGCGGGTTCGGCGGCGGCGGACCGCGCTGAGCGGCAGGATGAGGGCATGAGCAGCGCCGCCCTCCCCCCGCTCGCCGACGTCCTCGCCACCGCGCGCGTGGTCTCGTTGCCGCTCGCGGCGCGATTCCGCGGCATCCGGGTACGCGAAGCCGTCGTCTTCGAGGGACCCGAGGGCTGGACCGAGTTCTCGCCCTTCGTCGAGTACACGGACGCCGAGGCGTCGACCTGGCTCGCCGGCGCCCTCGACTACGGGTGGCGCCCCTCGCCCGCCCCGGTGCGCGAGACGGTCGGGATCAACGCCACGATGCCCGCGGTCGCGGCATCCGAGGTCCCCCGGATCCTGGCGAGGTATGACGGATGCCGCACGGTCAAGGTCAAGGTCGCCGAGGCCGGTCAGACCCTCGCCGACGACGTCGCGCGCGTGCGCGCGGTACGCGAGGCGGTGGGCCCCGAGGGGCGCGTGCGCGTCGACGCCAACGCCGCGTGGAACGTCGACGAGGCCGAGCGCGCGGTCCACGCGCTGGCGGAGTTCGATCTCGAGTACGTCGAGCAGCCCTGCGCCGAGGTCGACGAGCTCGCCCAGCTGCGCGAGCGCATCGCGTACCTCGACATCCCGGTGGCCGCCGACGAGAGCGTGCGCAAGGCCGCCGACCCCCTGCGCGTCGCCCGAGCCGGGGCCGCCGACCTGCTGGTGATCAAGGCGCAGCCCCTCGGTGGCGTGCACGCCGCGCGCGAGATCGTCGCGCAGGCGGGCCTGCCCGCCGTCGTGTCGAGTGCGCTGGACACCTCGATCGGGCTGTCGATGGGGGTGGCCCTCGCCGCCTCGCTGCCCGACCTCGAATACGACTGCGGTCTCGGCACCGCGTCGCTGTTCACGGCCGATGTCGTGGCATCCCCTCTCCGCGCACACGAGGGGCTGCTGCGCGTCGAGCGTCCGCGTCCGACGACGGCGGACCTCGACCGGGTCGCCGCCGACGACGACAGGACGACGTGGTGGCTCGATCGCCTGCGGCGCTGTCACGCGCTGCTGCAGATCACTCCACGATGAGCCGGACGAGCTGTTCCAGCCGCTCGCCCAGGTGCGCGCGCGACTCGGCGGCCGTCTGACGCGTCATGATCGCGGTCTCGGCGGTCGCGACCCAGGCCGACAGCAGCACTTCGGTGGCCACGGTCGCCGGCACCCGCAGCGACAGGCCGCGCGCCCGGGCGATGTCCGAGACGAGCTGCGTGACGCTCTCGGCGAGGGCGGCGTTGGACGACAGGTACGCGGCGGCGAACTCGGGGTTGCGCAGCGCCTGCACCCGGATCTCGGCCCCGAGCAGGATGTCGAGGCGGTCGTCCCCGGCGATCTCGAGCACCTCCTGCACGAGGTGCAGCACCTCGCCCGTGACGTCGAGGCCCCTGTCCTCGATCGAGGTCACCCGCTCGCGCACGGCGGCGATGGTCGTCTCGGCGGACCGGGCGCACAGCGCGAGGAACAGCTCCTCCTTCGAGGCGAAGTTGGAGTAGAACGCTCCCCGGGTGAATCCGGCGCGTTCGCACACGGCCTCGACGGAGGCGGCGTCGATGCCGACCTCGGCGAACATCTCGGCGGCGGCATCCATCAGACGCGTGCGCGTGTTCTCGCGTCGGCGCGACGGCGCGGGTGCGGTGTCGGTCATCCGCGTCCTCCTGTTCTCGGGGGAGATTCAGCTTCGAACTCCCCGTCCGCCACTACGATACATTGATGTATTCGATACGGTGATGTATCGACCCGTCCGCCGAACGTGGGAGTCACCGTGTCGACATTCCTGTACACCCTGGGTCGCTGGTCGTTCCGCCACCCGTGGCGCGTCCTGACCGCGTGGCTGCTGGTGCTCGTCCTGGCCGGCGGCGGGGTCGCACTCCTGGCCAAGGGCACCGACAACACCTTCACGATCCCCGGCACCGAGTCGCAGGCCGGGCTCGAGATGCTCGAGCGCACCTTTCCCCAGGTCAGCGGAGCGAGCGCCGAGATCGTCGTCGTCGCCGCCGACGGCCAGAGCGTCCGCGATCAGGATTATCAGCAGGCCATCCAGAAGACGAACGCCGACATCCCGGCTCTCGACTTCGTCGCCGCGGTCACCGACCCCTACGACGACCGGATCTCGGGCGGGATCTCGGACGACGACCGCGCGGCCATCGTGCGCATCCAGTTCGACGGCGAGGCCACCGCCGTCCCCCAGGCGACCGAGGACGGCCTCCGCGAGGCGGCGAGCGCCCTGGGCGCAGCGCTGCCCGGCGGGTCGCAGGCGGTGCTGGGCGGCCAGCTGTTCGCGACCGAGATCCCGGGCGCCTCGCTCACCGAGGCCCTGGGCGTCCTGATCGCCGCCCTCGTGCTGATGGTGACGTTCCGATCGTTCCTGGTGGCCGGGATGCCGCTGGCCACCGCGATCCTGGGCGTCGCCCTGTCGATCGCCCTGATCTTCATCGCCACCGGTTTCGCCACGGTGTCCTCGACCACGCCGCTGCTGGCGGTGATGCTGGGCCTGGCGGTCGGCATCGATTACGCCCTCTTCATCGTCTCGCGACATCAGGACCAGACTCGGGCGGGCATGGACCCCGAGGAGTCGACCGCGCGCGCCGTCGGCACGGCCGGTTCGGCCGTGGTCTTCGCCGGGATCACCGTGCTCATCGCCCTCATCGGCCTCGGCTTCGCCGGCATCCCGTTCCTGACGACCATGGGCATCGCCGCCTCGGTCGCGGTGGCGATCGCCGTGTGCGTCGGCCTGACGCTCACCCCGGCCTTCCTCGGCTTCGCCGGTCACCGCGTGGTCGGGTGGGGCTACAAGAAGAAGGGCGCGACGCGCCGTCGTCGCCGCGGTATGTCCGCCCAAGAGGACGCGGACGCCCTGGCCGAGGCCGCCGCGGAGCGCGAGGAGCGTGCCGCCGCGGCCACCGCCCGCGCGCAGCGCAACGGCCCGGCCAAGCGCTGGGTGGGTCTGGTGACGCGGCATCCCGTCGTCACCACGGTCGCCGTGATCGCGGTGCTCGGCACGACCGCGATCCCCGCCGCCTCGCTCGCCCTGACGCTTCCGAACGCCGGCCAGCTGCCCGAGGGCGACGAGGCGCGCGTCGCGTACGAACTGACCGACGAGTACTTCGGCCCGGGCGCCAACGGCCCGCTCATCATGACCGGCACCATCGTCACCAGCAACGATCCGCTGACGCTCATGCAGGACATCGGCGACGAGATCGCCAAGGTGCCCGGTGTCGCCGAGGTGGCCCTGGCCACCCCCAACGAGACCGCCGACACCGGCATCGTGCAGATCGTGCCCGAGACCGCTCCCGACGACCCGCGCACCGCCGACCTGGTGCGCGAGCTCCGCTCGCAGGAGGACCGCCTGTTCGACCAGTTCGGCGTCCGCCTGCTCGTCACCGGCTACACCGCCGTCACGATCGACATCTCCGACCAGTTGGGCGCCGCCCTGCTGCCCTTCGGCCTGTTCGTGGTGGGCCTGTCGCTCGTGCTGCTGATGATCGTGTTCCGCTCGATCTGGGTGCCGTTGACGGCCGCGGGCGGCTACCTGCTGTCGGTCGCCGCCTCGTTCGGCGTCGTCGCCGCGGTATTCGAGTGGGGATGGTTCGCCGACGCCCTGCACGTCGCCAAGGTCGGACCGATCATCAGCTTCATGCCCATCGTGGTGATGGGCGTGCTGTTCGGCCTGGCGATGGACTACCAGGTGTTCCTCGTCTCGCGGATGCGCGAGGACTTCGTGCATGCCGACCGCGAGGGACGCTCCCCCCGCGAGGTGGCGCTCGGCGCGGTGCGCAGCGGGTTCGCCGCATCCGCCCGCGTGGTCGTCGCGGCGGCCGTCATCATGTTCGCCGTCTTCGTCGCGTTCGTCCCCGAGGGCGACTCGAGCCTCAAGCCGATCGCCCTCGGGCTGGCCGTCGGTGTCGCCGTCGACGCGTTCCTCGTGCGCATGACCCTGGTGCCCGCGATCCTCGCGCTGCTGGGGGCGAAGGCATGGTGGATGCCGCGCTGGCTCGACCGGATCCTGCCGAAGCTCGACGTCGAGGGCGAGGCCGTCGAGCGCGAGGTGCACCTGGCCGACTGGCCCGCCGAGCCCGCGATGGCGATCGCCGCCGACGACCTGGGCACCCTGACCGCGACGGATGCCGAGGAGCCGGTGTTCCGCGACGTCTCGCTGCGCCTCGGCTACGGCGGCACGCTGCTGGTCACCGGTGAGACGTCCACCACCCGGACGATGCTGCTGGCCCTGTCCGGGCGCCTGTCGAAGATCGAGGGCAAGCTGCGCGTGGGCGGACTGCTCGTGCCCGAACGCGCCGGCGCCGTGCGCGCCCGGGTCGGCGTGGCGCTGCTGGACGACCCGCGCACCGCCGCGGCCGATGTGACGCACGCGGTCGCGGGCGGCTCGCGGATCGTCGTGGTGTGCGACGTCGACCGCCTCGACGCCGACGCCGCCGCCGATGTCGCCCAGGTCCTCCGCCGTGCGGCGAGCGATCTGCGCGAGCGCCACGACGACGCGGCATCGCCCTTCACCCTCGTCGTCTCGGCGCGGGATGAACGCCGCGCGCTCGCCCTGCTCGCCGAGGCGCAGCGTCCCGACGTGGCATCCCTCCCCCTCGCCACCCCGCGACGCGCCACGCCGTCCGCGCAGCCCGAAACCTACGCCGATCTCTCCGAGGTGTTCGCATGACTCTCCCCGTCGAGCGCTCGCGCTCCCGTCGCCCCGTCACCTGGCTGACCCTGATCGGCGTGCTGCTGCTGCCCGCCGTCATCGGCGGGATCCTGGTCGGCGCGCTGTACAACCC
>NZ_QAJB01000077.1:0-6536 GCF_003061325.1 Microbacterium sp. HMWF026 | reverse complement strand
TCGCGCGGCGTAACACGGCCGGTCCGCCCCAGGGTGCTCACCTAAAATGAGCGCGTCCCGACCGACGGCGAAAGGCGAGCCATGCCCGGCATCCACTCCGACATCACCTCTGCATTCGGCGGCACGCCGCTCGTGCGACTGAACCGCGTCGCGGAGGGCGCCGGGGGCCAGATCCTCGCCAAGCTCGAGTTCTACAACCCCGCATCCAGCGTCAAGGACCGCCTGGGTATCGCGATCGTCGACGCCGCCGAGGCCTCGGGCGAACTCCAGCCCGGAGGCACCCTCGTCGAGTCGACCAGCGGCAACACCGGCATCGCGCTCGCCATGGTCGGCGCGGCCCGCGGGTACAAGGTCATCCTGACGATGCCGGCCTCGATGTCGAAGGAGCGGCGCATCCTGCTCAAGGCGTTCGGCGCCGAGCTCGTGCTGACCGACCCCACCAAGGGCATGTCGCACGCCGTCGACGAGGCCAAGCGCATCGTCGCCGAGACCCCCGGCGCCGTGTGGGCCCGCCAGTTCGAGAACGAGGCCAACCCCGCCATCCACCGCAAGACCACCGCCGAAGAGATCTTGAGCGACACCGACGGCAAGGTCGACTACTTCGTCGCCGGCGTCGGCACGGGCGGAACGATCACCGGCGTCGGCCAGGTGCTCAAGGAGCGCGTCCCCGGGGTCAAGGTGGTCGCCGTCGAGCCCGCGGACTCCCCCGTGCTGACCAAGGGCCACCCCGGCCCCCACAAGATCCAGGGCATCGGCCCCAACTTCGTCCCCGCGATCCTCGACCGCGACATCATCGACGAGGTCATCGACGTCGAGTTCGACGACGCGATCCGTCTCGCGCGCGAGACCGCCGCGAAGGACGGCATCCTCGTCGGCATGTCGTCGGGCGCGGCCATCTGGGCCGCTCTCGAGATCGCGCGCCGCCCCGAGGCCGCGGGCAAGAACATCGTCGTCATCATCCCCTCGTACGGCGAGCGCTACCTCTCCACCGCTCTGTACGAGCACCTGCGCGAAGACTGACGTGGGGGCCCTCTCGCGGATCCGCGAAGACATCACCTCCGCCAAGCTCCGCGACCCCGCCGCGCGCGGGGCCCTCGAGATCGCCCTGCTGTACCCGGGGCTGCACGCCGTGTGGTCCTACCGCGTGGCGCACCGGCTCTGGCAGCGCGGCCTGCGATTTCCGGCGCGGGCGCTCTCGCAGGTGACGCGCTGGCTGACGGGCGTCGAGATCCACCCGGGCGCGACCATCGGCCGTCGCTTCTTCATCGACCACGGCATGGGGGTCGTCGTGGGAGAGACGGCCGAGGTCGGTGACGACGTCATGCTGTATCACGGCGTCACCCTCGGCGGCCGCCAGCGCGAGGGCGGCAAACGCCACCCGACCCTGCACGACGGGGTCGCCGTGGGGGCGGGGGCGAAGATCCTCGGTCCGATCACGCTCGGTGCGCGTTCGGTGGTCGGGGCCAACGCCGTCGTCACGCGCGACGCCCCGCCCGACAGCGTGCTGGTGGGGGTGCCCGCGAAAGCGCGCACGCGACGCAGCGGCGAGGACACCCGCGCCCTGCTCACCACCCCCGAGTACTGGATCTGACGCGCACCCTAGGCTCGAGGGATGCCGCGCCTGCACGAACTCCCGCTCGCCGCCCAGATCTCGGCGCTGCGAGCGGGTGAGTTCTCGCCCGCCGAGCTGACGACCGCGTACCTCGACCGCATCGACCGGATCGACGATCTGGGTGCGTTCGTCGAGGTGACGAGGGATGCGGCGATCTCCCGCGCGCGCGCACTCCCCCGCCCCGCGTCCGGGGCGATCTGGGGCGTCCCCCTGGCCGACAAGGATCTGGTGGCGCGCGCGGGGGTGCCCACCCGCTACGGCTCGCGGGCGCGCGTGGATCACGTGCCGACGGCATCCGATCCGCTCGCTGAGGCGCTGGACGACGCGGGCGCCGTCAACGTCGGCAAGACGAGCACCTCGGAGTTCGGGCTGACCGGCTTCACCGAGCCCCTCATCCACGCGCCCGCGCGCGACCCGTGGCTCCCCTCCGCGGGGGCCGGCGGCTCGAGCGGCGGAGCGGCCGTCGCGGTCGCCGCCGGCCTGCTGCCGGCGGCGGTGGGCTCGGACGGCGGGGGGTCGATCCGCATCCCCTCGGCCACGGTGGGCGTGGTGGGGCTGAAGCCCTCGCGCGGGCGGCTGCCGATCGGCTCGGGCCTGGACTCCCCCGACCAGCTGTCGGTGACGGGCCCGATCGCGCGCAGCGCCGAGGACGCGGGAGTGCTGCTGGACGCCCTGGTCGCGCTCGGACCCTACCCGTACGCGACCGGCGCGAGGGGCGTCGGCTCGTTCGCCGACGCGGCACGTCGCGAGCCCGGGCGCCTGCGGATCGGCACGACGACCGTGTCGCCGTGGGACGAGACCGAGCGGATCGTCCTGGACCCGGCCGCGCGCACCGCGGTCGACACCGCCGCCGCCTGGCTCGCCGAGGCCGGGCACGGCGTCGACGACGCCGACTGGCATCCCCGGGGCTATCCGGAGCTCTTTCACGTGCTGTGGCGCGCGAGCGCCGCGCGAATTCCGCTGAGCGCTGCCGATGCGGCCCTGGTCGAGCCGCTCACCGCGTGGTTGGTCGACGAGGGGCGGCGGCTGACATCGCTCGCCCTGCTCGAGGGCCTGACCGCCGCCCGCGCCTTCGAGAGACGGACGATCGCCGACTTCGCCGCGTTCGATGCGGTGCTGACCCCGGCCCTGGCGCAGTCTCCCCAGCCGGTGGGCGCCTACGCCGGGCACTCCCCCGAGCGGACGTTCGCGATGCAGGTCGAGTACGCGCCCTACTCGAGCTTCGTCAACGTCGCCGGTCTGCCGGCGCTGACCCTGCCGGTGACGGCGGATGCCGACGGCCACCCCGTCTCGGTGCAGCTGATCGGACGGCCCGGCGGCGAGGCGACGCTGCTCTCGCTCGCCGCGCAGCTCGAGATGCGCCGCGGGCCCCTGGCGCACCCGCCGGCGTGGGACCGGTGACTCAGGGCAGCAGGCCCGCGGCGGCGAAGGCCCGCGCGGAGATCTCGCGGACCACCTGCTGCTTGCGCGCGTTGTAGGCGCTCATCAACCCGTCGACGGCGACGGCGCGCTTGGTGCGCGCGTACAGCTCGCGATCCGCCGCGTTCCCGCGCAGATGGTCGCGGAACAGACGATGGCGCACCGGTTCGGCGCTGTCGGGCGGCCAGACGTGCAGGTTGGCCGCGGGGGCGGCGAGCACGAGGCATCGGTGCCCCTGCCACCACGGCTCGCGGACGCGCAGCACGAAACCGCGCGCCTCAAGGGCGGGCACGTAGGCGTCCTCGTCGTCGGTGTCCGCCACGGTCAGGTCGATGTCGATCACGGGCTTGGCCGCGAGAGCGGGCACCGACGTCGATCCGACGTGCTCGATCTGCAGCGCCCGCTCGCCGAGGGCGTCGAGCAGGCGGTCGCGGAGCACGGCGAAGGTGCGCGGCCAGGCGGCATCCGCCTCGACGATCTCGATCCTGCGCGGCTGCTCGGGCGTCCCCACCCACGGCGACAGCCCCGGCGGGGGCGGCGAATCGTCGAAGGTGACGATCTCGGCGGCGGTGGACATCACGAGAGACTACGCGACGGGGGACGCCGCGCGACGGCACTCAGCCGTCGGCCAGAGCGGCCAGACGCGCCTCTTCGTCCGCCGTGATGGCCGACTCGATGATCGGGCCGAGAGCGCCGTCCATCACCTGATCGAGGTTGTAGGCCTTGTACCCGGTGCGGTGGTCGGCGATGCGGTTCTCGGGGAAGTTGTACGTGCGGATGCGCTCCGAGCGATCCATCCCGCGGATCTGCGACCGCCGCGCATCGGCCGCGACCGCGTCGCGCTCCTCCTGCTGCTTGGCGAGCAGGCGGGCGCGGAGGACGCGCATGCCGGCCTCGCGGTTCTGCAGCTGCGACTTCTCGTTCTGCATCGACACGACGATGCCGGTGGGCACGTGCGTGATGCGCACGGCCGAGTCGGTCGTGTTGACCGACTGCCCCCCGGGTCCCGACGAGCGGAACACGTCGATCTTGAGGTCGTTGGGGTCGATCGCGACCTCTTCGGGCTCATCGACCTCGGGGAAGACGAGCACGCCGGTCGTCGAGGTGTGGATGCGCCCCTGCGACTCGGTCGCGGGCACGCGCTGCACGCGGTGGACGCCGCCCTCGTACTTCAGGTGCGCCCAGACGCCCTGCGCGGGGTCGCTCGAGGACCCCTTGATCGCGACCTGCACGTCCTTGTAGCCGCCCAGGTCGCTCTCGGTGCGCTCGAGCAGCTCGGTCTTCCACCCCATGGAGGCGGCGTACTGCAGGTACATGCGCAGCAGATCGGCGGCGAACAGGGCGCTCTCGGCCCCGCCCTCGCCGCCCTTGATCTCCATGATCACGTCGCGCGCGTCGTCGGGGTCGCGAGGGATGAGCAGGCGCCGCAGACGCTCCTGCGTCTCGGACACGTGCTCCTCGAGCGCCGGGACCTCGTCCGCGAAGGCGGAGTCCTCGCGGGCAAGTTCGCGGGCGGCATCCAGATCATCGGATGCCGCGGCCCACGCCTCGTGGGCCGCGACGATCCTCGAGAGCTCGGCGTACCGCCGGTTGACGCGCTTGGCGCGCGCGGCGTCCGCGTGCACGGCCGGGTCGGAGAGCTCCTCCTGAACGGCCTTGTGCTCGTCGAGCAGTCCGCGGACCGACTCGAACATCGCGGGCTCCGACATCACGCCTCCCGCCGGACTCAGCGGATGCTGTTGTCGTCACCGCCGCGCGCGGGCGCCGGGATCGACTTCTGCATCTGCACGAGGAACTCGACGTTGGACTGCGTCTCTTTGAGCTTGCCGAGCACGACCTCGAGGGCCTGCTGCGGCTCGAGGCCGGCGAGGGCGCGGCGCAGCTTCCAGGTGATCTTGACCTCGTCGTTGCTGAGCAGCATCTCTTCGCGGCGGGTGCTCGACGCGTTGACGTCGACGGCCGGGAAGATGCGCTTGTCGGCGAGCTGGCGGTTCAGGCGCAGTTCGCTGTTGCCCGTGCCCTTGAACTCCTCGAAGATGACGTCGTCCATCTTGGAACCGGTCTCGACCAGCGCGGTGGCGAGGATCGTGAGCGATCCGCCGTTCTCGATGTTGCGCGCGGCGCCGAAGAAGCGCTTGGGCGGGTACAGCGCCGACGCGTCGACGCCGCCCGACAGCACGCGACCGGAGGTCGGTGCGGCGAGGTTGTACGCGCGACCCAGGCGGGTGATCGAGTCGAGCAGCACGACCACGTCGCGACCGAGCTCGACCAGACGCTTGGCCCGCTCGATGGCGAGTTCGGCGACGGTGGTGTGGTCCTCGGCCGGGCGGTCGAAGGTCGAGGCGATGACCTCGCCGCGGACCGTCCGCTGCATGTCGGTGACCTCTTCGGGGCGCTCGTCCACGAGCACGACCATGAGGTGGACCTCGGGGTTGTTGTGCGCGATGGCGTTGGCGATCTGCTGCAGCACGATCGTCTTACCGGCCTTGGGCGGCGCGACGATGAGGCCGCGCTGGCCCTTGCCCACCGGGGCGACCAGGTCGATGATGCGCTGCGTCAGCTTCTCGGGACCGGTCTCGAGACGCAGGCGCTCCTGGGGGTACAGGGGCGTGAGGTTGTTGAACTCGACACGGGATGCCGCGTCGTCGACCGACAGACCGTTGATGGAGTCGACCTGCACGAGCGCGTTGTACTTCTGTCGCCCCTGCTGCTCGCCCTCGCGGGGCTGCTTGATCGCGCCGACCACCGCGTCGCCCTTGCGCAGGTTGTACTTCTTGACCTGACCGAGCGAGACGTAGACGTCGCTCGGGCCGGGCAGGTAGCCGGTGGTGCGCACGAAGGCGTAGTTGTCGAGGACATCGAGCACGCCCGCGATCGGAACGAGGACGTCGTCCTCGCCGATCTCGGTCTCGAACTCGTCGCCCGTGGTGGTCTGGCCGCGGCGCTTGTTGCGCTGACGGTTGCGACTGTTGGCCGGACCCTGCTGCTGCTGGGCCTGCTGACCGCCCTGCTGCGCGTTGTCGCGCTGGTTGTTGTCGCGCTGGTTGTTGTCGCGCTGACCGCCACCCTGCTGCGCGTTCTCGCGCGGGGCGTTCTGCTCGGTCTCGTCGGCGGGGGCATCGCCCGCGGCGGGGTCGGTCTTGTCGGCGGCATCCGCCTTGTTGCGGTTGCGATTGCGCGAACGGCTGCGGCCGCGACCGCGGGCCGGGGTCTCGTCGGCCTGCTCGGCGGCGTCGGCCTGCTCGGCGTCGCTCTGCTGGGCGGCGTCGGTCTGCTCGGCGGCGTCGGTCGACGCGGCGGCGTCTTCGGCCGGAGCATCGGTCGCCGCAGCGGCGTCGGCGGGGGCGGCGGCGTCCGCATCGGCGGCGACGTCCGCAGCGGTCGTCTCGGGTGTGGTCGGCGCCGGGACCTCGGCCTCGACCGACGCTGCAGCGGCCTCGTCCGCGGTGGCGGCCTCGTCCGCGGTGGCGGCCTCGTCCGCGGTGGCGGCCTCGTCGGCGGGGGC
>NZ_QAJB01000007.1:0-18084 GCF_003061325.1 Microbacterium sp. HMWF026 | reverse complement strand
ACCCCGCGCTGCTCGCACGCGCGCTCGACGCCCCACCCGCTCCCGCCGTGGCCGAGCCCGCGCGGCGGGGCACGGCATCCGCCCGCGTGACGCCGGCGCGCTACGCCGAGCTGATCGCAGCGTGCCGGGACGCGATCCGCGAGGGCGACGCGTACCAGCTGTGCCTCACCACGCGCTTCACCGTCCCGGGTGCCGTCGATGCGCTCGAGGTGTTCCGGCGCCTGCGCCGCACCTCGAGCTCGCACCACGCCGGGTTCATCCGCACGGGGGAGCGCGCGCTGGCCAGCGCCTCGCCCGAGCGCTTCCTCGAGGTGCGCGACGGGCGCGTGCACACCCACCCGATCAAGGGCACGCGGCCACGGTCCGAGGATCCCACCGTCGACGCCGCCCTCGCCGAAGACCTGCGGACGGATGCCAAGGAGCGCGCCGAGAACGTCATGATCGTCGACCTGATGCGCAACGACCTGTCGCGCGTGTGCGCGCCGTCGAGCGTGGGCGTCGACCGGCTGCTCGAGGTCGAGTCGTACCCGCACGTGCACCAGCTCGTCAGCGAGGTGTCGGGACGACTCGTGGCCGGGACGACCATCGGCGAGCTGCTGGCGGCGACGTTTCCGGCCGGCAGCATGACCGGCGCCCCGAAGGAGTCGGCGATGGACATCCTCGCCGGGCTCGAACGGGCGCCCCGCGGGCTCTACTCGGGCGCGTTCGGGTGGATCGGCGACGACGGCGCCGCGGATCTGGCGATGGTGATCCGCAGCGTCGTCATCGAGCCGGATGCCGCCTGGGTCGGCGCCGGCGGCGGCATCACGTGGCGGTCGGTCGCGGCATCCGAGGTCGCCGAAGTCGGCATCAAGGCGCGGGCGCCGCTCGCCGCCCTCGGCGCCGAGGTACCGCCCGGGTGGTGACGGCGGCGTCCGATAGCCTGGGAGAAGGCCCCCGCGGCCTTCCCGACTTCACGATTGGCTTCATCCGTGTCTGAGAACACCACGACAGACCCCCGCGAGGGGGGCTTCGACACCCACGCCATCCAGGCGAAGTGGCAGCAGAAGTGGGCCGAGAAAGACCCGTTCCGCGCCGGCGGCGACGACGACACCCGCCCCCGCAAGTACGTGCTCGCGATGTTCCCGTACCCCTCGGGCGACCTGCACATGGGTCACGCCGAGAACTACCTCTACTCCGACATCGTGGCCCGGTTCTGGCGCCACCGCGGCTACAACGTCCTCAACCCCATCGGGTGGGACTCGTTCGGCCTGCCCGCCGAGAACGCCGCCATCAAGCGCGGCGCCGACCCCGTCGAGTGGACCTACGCGAACATCGCGCAGCAGAAGGACAGCCTCAAGGACTACGGCGTCTCGTTCGACTGGAGCCGCGTGCTGCACACGAGCGACCCCGAGTACTACCACTGGAACCAGTGGCTGTTCCAGAAGCTGTACGAGAAGGGCCTGGCCTACCGCAAGGACGCCCTGGTCAACTGGGACCCGGTGGACCAGACCGTGCTCGCCAACGAGCAGGTGCTGGCCGACGGCACCTCGGAGCGCAGCGGCGCCGTCGTCGTCAAGAAGAAGCTGACGCAGTGGTTCCTGCGCATCACCGACTACGCCGACCGTCTGCTCGACGACCTGAACCAGCTCGAGGGCTTCTGGCCGTCCAAGGTCATCCAGATGCAGCGCAACTGGATCGGCCGTTCCGTCGGCGCCGACATCGAGTTCGAGATCGAGGGCCGCGCCGACAAGATCACCGTCTTCTCGACGCGCCCCGACACGCTGCACGGCGCGACGTTCTTCGTCGTGGCCCCCGAGTCCGAACTGGCCGGCGAGCTGGCGGCATCCGCCGATCCCGAGGTGCGCGAGAAGTTCGACGCCTACCTCGCGCAGGTGCAGCGCGCGACCGACATCGAGCGCCAGTCGACCGACCGCCCCAAGACGGGCGTGTTCCTGGGCCACCACGCGATCAACCCGATCAACGGTGAGAAGCTGCCGATCTGGGCCGCCGACTACGTGCTGGCCGACTACGGTCACGGTGCGGTCATGGCCGTGCCGGCGCACGACCAGCGCGACCTCGACTTCGCCCGCGCCTTCGACCTGCCGGTCAAGGTCGTCGTCGACACGAACGCCCCCATCACCGGGGCGATCCCGGTGATCGAACTGGATGCCGACGGCGTGCCGATCGATCCGCTGGGCGACATCGACGACCTCGACCCCGTCAAGACGGGCATCGCGCTGACCGGCGACGGCCGCATGATGAACTCGGGCTCGCTGAACGGCCTGAGCAAGCGCCACGCGATCGCCCGCATGATCGAGGAGCTCGAGGCGAAGGGGGTCGGCCGCGCGGCCAAGACGTACCGCCTGCGCGACTGGCTGATCTCGCGTCAGCGGTACTGGGGCACGCCCATCCCCATGCTGCACGGCGAGGACGGCTCGATCACGCCGGTTCCCGCCGACCAGCTGCCCGTGCGTCTGCCCTCGGTCGAGGGTCTCGACCTCAAGCCCAAGGGCACCTCGCCCCTGGGCGCGGCGACGGAGTGGGTCCAGGTCACCGACCCCGAGACCGGTCAAACGCTGCGCCGCGACCCCGACACGATGGACACCTTCGTCGACAGCTCGTGGTACTGGCTGCGCTTCCTCTCGCCGAACAGCGAGACCGAGGCGTTCCCGGCGCGCGAGGCGTCCAAGTGGGGTCCCGTCGACTTCTACATCGGCGGCGTCGAGCACGCGATCCTGCACCTGCTGTACGCGCGCTTCATCACCAAGGCGCTGTTCGACATGGGTCTGGTGGAGTTCACCGAACCGTTCTCGAGCCTTATCAACCAGGGCATGGTGATCCTCGACGGCGCGAAGATGTCGAAGAGCAAGGGCAACGTCGTGCTTTTCCAAGAGGAGCTGAACGCCCACGGCGCCGACGCCCTGCGCGTCGCACTGGCTTTCGCCGGCCCCGTCGAGGACGACAAGGACTGGAACGACGTCTCGACCACGGGCGCGGCGAAGTTCCTGGCCCGCGCCCTGCGCATCGCGCACGACGTCGACAGCGAGACCGACGTGGTCTGGGCCGAGGGCGACGCGTCGCTGCGCCGCGTGACGCACCGTCTGCTGGCCGAGGCGCCGAACCTCGTCGAGCAGACCAAGTTCAACGTCGTCGTCGCGCGCCTGATGGAGCTGGTCAACGCCACCCGCAAGGCCATCGACGGCAAGGCCGGGGCGAGCGACCCCGCCGTGCGCGAGGCGGCAGAGGTCATCGCGATGACCCTCGACCTGTTCGCCCCGCACACCGCCGAAGAGATGTGGCAGACGCTGGGCTACGACGGCTTCGTGGGTCTGGTGACCTGGCGTCAGGCCGATCCCACGCTGCTGGTCGAAGACAGCGTCACCGCGGTCGTGCAGATCGACGGCAAGGTGCGCGGCACGCTCGAGGTGTCGGCCAAGATCGGCGCCGACGAGCTCGAGGCCCTGGCCCGCGGCGACGAGAAGGTGCGCCGTGCGCTCGGCGACCGCGAGATCGTGCGCGCGGTCGTCCGGCCCCCGAAGGTGGTCAGCTTCTCGACGAAGTAGTTCTTCGTTCCGGATGCCACGTCCTCGCGCTCCTCGGAGCGTCGGGGGCGTGGCATCCGTCGTTCACGGCGCGCACGGGCAGCGCGTGGCTGACTCCGTGTCGTCGATGGGAACGTGGGCGAACGCAGTCAGCTCAGGTCTGGAGATCGCGTCGACCCTCATGCAAGGCGTGTACGAATTGGTCCGCGACGCCATTTCACAGGTGGTGGGAACAGCGATCAGCGCCGCCATCACCACGGCTGCGACAGCGGGCTTCGGCGCACCTGTCGCGGTAGGGCAGATCGTCACGAAGGTCGCCTCGCTGGCGACCAAAGTCGGTCGATTCCTTGAGCACCTGCTGACGTCACTGCGGCGCGCGGTTCCCCTCATCGACAAACTCTCCGGGGCGGCGAGCAAGGTGGCCGGCCACATCGGCGATTGGCTGCGGGGGTTCCGTCCCGGCGCAGCGCCGGTGAAGGTGGATCCCGCCCCCGTGGTCCACCCACCAGCGTCCTTCGGGGTGGCTCCGCGCTTGCAGCATCGAAAGACATTCCTCGAAGCGCACCCCGAGATCGCGCCTGGCGATGTGACGGTGCATCATGCCGTTGAGCAGCAAGTCCTTCACAACTACCCGGGCCTCGTTACCCCTAGCCAGATGCACTCCATCGAGAATCTGAGGGGGAATCCCGAGCGAAATAAATTCGAGCCTCCACCTCAAGACCATTCGCAAAGAATGGGACGCATTCTATGAAGTCAACCCGAATCCTTCGGTCCAGGATCTGCTCGATCACGCGACATACATCGACGACAAATTCGGGCACCTCTTCATCCCGCCAATTCGATGAGTAAATAGGCTGAGAACCATGACGTACACGCGAGTCCAGCTGGAGGTCCCCTTCAGCTACGGCGACAATGTGGTAATCGATCAGGACCCTTCTCACCTGCGTCATGGGCGGAAGCCGTACATCACCATCGACCTGAATGTGCTCGAGCTTCCGGTGCCCGATCTGAGCACTGTCTACGGCGCCTACCTCGCTACGCCTGAGCTCGCTGCTCAGTTGCGACAGTTGTCAGGGCTCAGGGAACGTCAGTTCACCCTCGGGCTCGACCCCCAGGCCGAAGAGCTGGGGCGATTTGAGGGTAGAGAAATCCCCGAACTCGTCTGCTTCGAAGTGATCGGCGATTTTCCTCGCGACGACCTCGCGCTGCGCGAGAAGGTTCCCGGGCTGCTTGTTTCCGAGCGAGCGTGGGATGTCATCAAGCGCTTCAACATCGGTGACGCCGACGTCGAAGCCTACGAGCCAAATTCGTAGACGCCCCGTGGTTCCCGCCTGATAAGGACTCCGCATGTCCACGCCTGCTTGCACCACACCTTCATGAGCAGGCGCGCGTGGTGAATGTCGGGCAAGGGCTCGCAGCGATTCAGAAGGGGCAGCAGCTTGCAGGTCACTTCCCCACCGACGACATGCTGGATCGCGCTCGGCGAGTCCTCAGCGGCGAGCTCAGCCCAGACGAGGCTGAGGCCGAGATGAATGATGCGCTCTCGCGCATTGTCGCCCGCGAGAACGGTGCCACGCGCAACCGCTGACTTCTCGACGAGGTAGTTCTTCGTTCCGGATGCCACGTCCTCGCGCTCCTCGGAGCGTCGGGGGCGTGGCATCCGTCGTTCACGGCGCGCACGGCGGCGTGAGCGCTCCGTCGCCCGCGCGAGTGTAAGTCCGCCCGTCCGCCGTGCGAGTGAGCAGGCCGGCGTCGATCAGATAGCGGCGCATCGCGGCGACGTCGTCGGTGACGGCCGTGACGCGGTCGTTGACCGTGCGCTCGTCGAGGCGGTCGTCGGGGGCCGCCACCTGATCGGCGATGCGCAGCAGTACGGCGCGGCGGTCGGCCTCGCGGGCGGGATAGACAGCCAGGCGTCCGCCCTCGAAGAACCGGTCCGTTCCCGTCGGACGCGCAGGCGCCGGCGCCGCGTCGAGGGCGCGTGCGAACACGTCCGGATCCGCCGACAGGACGTCGCCATCCCGGCGCACCAGGCCGGAGGCGGTCAGCGCCGTGATCACTCGCCTGGCCGCGCCGGGGCTGAGTGATGACAGCTCGGTGTCGGCCGGCTCGCCGAGCACGAGACGGGCGTAGACGGCGCGACAGCGGTCGTCGGCGAGGGTCGAGACGAGGGCGCGCCAGGCGTTCGCGTTCATCCCGTCAGGCTAGGCGTCGTTCCTCCCCACGGGGAGCGCGCCGCGATCGATCCCCGGATCGGGGTCGCGCGTCCGCGCCGGTCGTGCCGGGCTCCTTAGCGTGTCGGCGTGACCATCGAACCCGGCCCCGACCGCGCGGACGCCACCGCCGCCGAGACGGTGGTCGTGGCACCCGACCCACGGCGCCGACTCAGCGTCGGCGCTGTGATCGTGCTCGTTCTCGTCGCGTTCGCTGTGACCGTCGCGATCGGGATGTTCCGGGGCGCGACGGGGGCCGAGACGATATCGGCGGGGCCCTCGGCATCCGGCCTCGCCAGCGCCCCCGTCGAGGCGGGACTCTACGTGCACGTCGCCGGGGCGGTGCGGCGCGCTGGGCTGTACCGCCTCGAGGTGGGGGACAGGGTGGCGGATGCCATCGCCCTGGCCGGGGGCTTCGCCGACGACGCCGCGCGCGACGGCGTCAATCTCGCCCGACCGGTGGCCGACGGCGAGCAGATCGTCGTGCCCGTGGTCGGGGCGGCGCCCTCGGGCGCGCCGGTGGCGGGGGCGGCCGCACCCGCGGACGGGCTGATCGATCTGAATACGGCCACGAGGGAGCAGCTCGACACGCTGCCCCGAGTGGGACCGGCGATGGCCGACCGCATCATCGCCTGGAGGGACGAGAACGGCCGATTCACCAGCGTGGACGACCTGCTGTCGGTTCCGGGGATCGGAGACAAGATGCTCGCCGGCCTTCGCGACCTGGTGCGCGTGTGAGCGAGAGGCGGGCGCTGCGCCGGCGCACCCTGCGTTCCGTCGTCGTGGCGGTGACGACGTGGGCCGCGGCGGGAGCGGCCGTCGCCGTGCCCGATCCGCGCCCCCTCGCCCTCGCGCTCGTCGTGGCGACGCTCGCCTCGTTCTCCGTGCTCCTGTGGCGACGCGGCGCCACCATCGTCGTCGTCACGGTGGCCCTCGCGTTCGGTGCCGCTGCTGCGTGGGGTGCGGCGTCGACGGCGCCCACGCGCGCCCTCGTCGACGAGGTGCGGCTGGATGGCGGGCGTCAGCTGACCGTCTCCGTCACGGTGACGGGACGCGTCGACGTCCGTCCCGACGGCAGTGCGTGGTTCGATGCGATCGCCGAGAACGTAACGGCGGGTCCACTCCGCGTCGACGGAACCATCCCCGCGCGCGTGGCCGTCGCGGCGGACGCCCGCGACGCCCTGCACGCGGTCGGGCTCGGCAGCACCGTCACCATCACCGGCCGCGCATCACCCAGTGACCCGACGGAGCGCGCGGTTCTGCTCGTTCGCGCCGAGACGGTGGATGCCACGACCCCACCGCCCGGCGTCTGGGGCGCGCTCGAGGACGTACGCCGCGGGCTGGTGCATTCCGCCGTGGGGCTGCCGCAACCTGGCGCGGGCTTGGTGCCGGGCCTGGCGGTGGGGGACACGAGCATGCTCGACGGCGCGACCGAGACGGCCATGAACGCCTCGTCGCTATCGCATCTGACCGCCGTCTCGGGAGCGAACTGCGCGATCGTCGTCGGCGCCGCCTTCTCGGTGCTCGCGCTGTGCGGTGCCCCGCGGGCCGTGCGCATCGGTGGCGCGACCGTCGTCCTCGCCGCCTTCGTGGCCCTCGTCACGCCCGAGCCCAGCGTCATCCGCGCGGCGGCCATGGCCCTGGTCGCCCTCCTCGCGCTGGCTCTGGGACGACCGGCCGTCGGCGTGGCCGTACTGTCCCTTGCGGTGACGGTGCTGCTGGTGATCGATCCCTGGCTGTCGTTGTCGATCGGATTCGCCCTCTCGGCGGCCGCCACCGGCGCCCTCCTCGTGCTCGCCCGACCCCTCGCCGCGGGATTGTCACGATGGATGCCGCGCGCCCTGGGCCTGGCGATCGCCGTTCCCTTGTCGGCGCAGCTGGTGTGCGGACCGCTGATCGTGCTCATCGACCCCCATGTGCCGCTGCTGGGCGTGGCGGCCAACATGCTCGCCGATCCCGCCGCGGCGCCCGCGACCATCGCCGGAGCCCTCGCGTGCATCGCGCCCTTCCCGTGGCTGCGCGACGGGCTCACCGCCCTGGCGTGGGTGCCCGCCACCTGGATCGCCGCGGTCGCCCACGTCACAGCCGGTATCGCGGGGCAGAACCTGCCCTGGCCCGACGGCGCGATCGGAGCCGCTCTTCTCTCGGCCGTGAGCGCGGCCGTGGCGGTGGCCATCATCGCGCCGGCGCGGTGGCGACGGACGACGGTGGCAGCGGGCCTCGTCGTCGGCCTGGTCACGGGTCTCATCGCCGGTCAGACGGCCGTGCGCACGGTCGCGGGCCCCCTCACCGTGCCCGCGGATTGGCAGGTGGCGATGTGCGACGTGGGCCAGGGCGACGCGACGCTCTGGCGATCGCAGGGCGCGATCGCGCTCGTCGACACCGGGCCCGAACCCGAGGCTCTCCGCGCCTGCCTGACGCGCTTCGGCGTCGAGCGCTTGGACCTCGTCGTGCTGACGCACTTCGACCTGGACCACGTCGGCGGATCGGCGGCCGTCGTCGGTCGGGCGGACACCGTGCTGCACGGTCCGATCGCGGAGGTCGCGGACCAACGACTGCTCGACGATCTCGCGGACGGCGGAGCACGCCTCGTCACGGCGGAGGTCGGAATGACGGGAACCATCGGCGCGACACGCTGGCAGGCGCTCGGTCCGCTCCCGCGCGCTGAACCGGGTAACGACGCCAGCGTCGCTCTCGACGTCGCCGGTGCCGGTTTTCCGCGGACAGTGCTTCTGGGCGACCTCGGACGAGAGCCTCAGGCACAGCTGCAGCGCCTGATCGATGTGCCGCGCGTGCAGGTCGTGAAGGTGTCGCACCACGGCAGCGCCGACCAGGATCCCGAGCTGTATCGGCGGCTCCACCCCGCCGTCGGGCTCATCGGCGTCGGAGCCGACAACCGCTACGGGCACCCGACCGCCTCGATCCTCGCCACGCTGACATCCCTCGGCACCGCGGTCGGACGCACGGACCGAGAGGGCGCCCTTGCCGTCTGGGTCGGGGATGACGGCGACATCCGCTTCTGGCGGGAGCGGTCACCGGCACCCGACGAGGTCCCGGCATCCCCTCCTCCCTCCGCCACGGCGCGGCGTCGATCGCTGCGGTGTCGGCACCCTGGGGGGACTGACTTCGGCACCTTCATCGCAGCCGCCGCGAGTGCGAGGGCGCCGCTTCCGTCCGTGTGGTCGCCCACCGCAAGTCGGCTCACCCGTGATGCTCCTGAACGCGTCCAGGACAGGGAAGACGATCATGCCTCTCACACGGACGTACCGCGGGAGGGTGATTACCGGGGTGGACTTCGCGCCTCCACTGAGCGTACGCGCCGCCCCCGAGCACAGGACCCGAGCGAATCCGGCAGGTTCGCGCTGCACACCCGCCGAAGCCTTATACATATGCTCTGAAACCTGCATCGAGATCGATGCAGGGGCTGCAGGCTGACCCAACTGATCGGAGAGTCATGTGCGACCTCGAGTCGATTGCACTGAGCGCCGGGGATTACGCGCAAGCCGTCGGGACCCTCACTCACACCCAGAGCGGATATCTCCTCGCCGCACATATGGAGGGTCGGCATCACGGACCGAATCGCGAACTGGGTGGCGATACCGCGCTCGTCATCGGCTTGGACGAACCACCCTTGGGAGAAGTCGTCACGGTGCGCGGCCTCTGGAACGGTTCTCAGATCGTGGACGCCGAGCTGTTCGATGCGCACGTCGGGGTCAAACCACCGCCGCTCCTAGACCCCGGGACGTTCAGGGACATGGAGGGTGTCGCCGAACGGGGTGACATCCTGCGCGCCGAAGTCCTTGACGCGTGCGACGAGCTGCGGGGCACATCGCTCCTCTCTTTCGTCGCCGTTCCCGGTCCGCGCGGATGGTACGGCCTCGCGTGCGGAACCGATCCACAGGAGGCGCTCGCACGACTCAGTCCGCTTCTTGGCCCGTACCTCGTCGTCACCGACAGCGAGTGGACGCTCGCTGAGCTAGAGGAGGCGGAGCGACTGATATCGGAAAGCGAGGACGTTCGCGGCCTCGGCGTCTTCTGGGACGACCGTGGGCGCTACCGCGCACACTGCGTGCTGCACCACCTGGAGCCCGAGCTGGCGTCGACCTTGAGAACTCTCCCCGAGGGAATCGTCCACGTCGAGACCTGGCTCACGCGAGCGACGCCGGCGGGCGTGTCGGCATCCAGCACGGGAGTTTCGCCAGCCTCGTCTCCAGCGAACCCCTCGTCCGTGTAGACGAGAAAACGGTTCCTCTTCCCGCAGCAAGCGATCGCTTCGCCAATCTGGACGGTCGCCGCGGTGTCGGCACCCCTCGGTAGGCTGGGGGAGTGACCCCGGCCCCTCGACGCGCAGCCCCTGCGAAGGCGAAATCGGCGATCCCGCAGGTGTCGTGGCGAGCCCCGCAGCCGGCTCCCATCGTGCTCGTCTCCGGTCCCGAAGAAGTGTGCGCAGAACGGGCGATCGCCGGCATCCGGTCCCTGCTCAAGAGCGAAGACCCCAGCCTCGAGGTCACCGACATCCGCGCCGACGACTACGCGGCCGGCACCCTGCTCGCCGTGACCTCCCCCTCGTTGTTCGGCGAACCCCGCCTGGTGCGCGTGAGCGGCGTCGAGAAGTGCAGCGACACCTTCCTCACCGAGGCCGTCTCGTACCTCTCGCAGACGCAAGAGGGAGCGACCGTCGTGCTGCGCCACACCGGCGCGAGCGTCCGCGGCAAGAAGCTGCTCGACGGCATCCGCGCAGGCCAGGGGAGCGGCATCGAGATCGCATGCCCCGCCGTCAAGCGCGACTCCGACCGCTTCGACTTCGCCGTCGGCGAGTTCAAGGCCGCGAACAAACGCATCGCCCCCGTCGCCCTGCGCTCGCTCGTCTCGGCCTTCGCCGACGACCTCACCGAACTCGCCGCCGCCTGTCAGCAGCTCATCGCCGACGTTCCCGGCGACATCGACGAACGCATCGTCGAGCGCTACTACGGCGGCCGCGTCGAGACCTCGGCCTTCACCGTCGCCGACACCGCCATCGCCGGGCAGTACGGCCCCGCGCTGCTCGCCCTGCGGCACGCCCTGGCATCCGGAGCCGACCCCGTCCCCCTCGTCGCCGCCGTCGCGATGAAGCTGCGCACCATGGCCCGCGTCGCCGGCTCGCGCGAGTCGTCGTCGATGCTCGCGTCACGCCTGGGCATGAAGGACTGGCAGGTCGACCGCGCCCGGCGCGACCTCGTCGGCTGGACCGGCAACACCCTCGGCATGGCCATCCACGCCACCGCCCGCGCCGACGCCGAGGTCAAAGGAGCATCGAGGGATGCCGTCTTCGCCCTCGAACGCATGATCACTGTGATCGCCACCCGCGCGCCCTACGGCGACTGAACCCCTCGAGCCGGGCCGCCGTCGACGTGCGGGGCGGCGTCGACGGGTACCGCGGGGTCGGATCACGTCCCCGCGGTACCCGTCCTCAGCGCGCGAGACCGAGCCGCGCGTCGAGGATGTCGAGAAGCCGGCGCCGGAACGGCACCGACGACCACCCGTGGTCGGCCCCGTCCACGACCGTCAGGGTCGCGCCCGACAGCAGCTCGGCGTAGCGGGCGCCGTACGCGACGGGCACGATCGCATCGGCGGTGCCGTGCACGACGTCGGCCGGTCCGGCGTACGCCGAGACGGGTCCGTAGACGTCGAGGCCCGCGGTCACCTCGTCGATGAACGCCATGCCCAGCGGCATCCCCCCGAAATCGAACCAGCCCTGCGCGCGAGCGGCGGCGAGCGGCTGGCCCTGGATGGCGTCGTGCACCGTGATGTCGTCGACGACCACACCCGCCGGCGACCACAGCGTGAGCGACCGCACGAGCTCGGGCACCCGGGCGGCGGCGAGAGCCGACTCGACCGCGCCCAGGCTGTGGGCGACGACGTGGACCCCCTCGCCGCCGGCGATGTCGCGGATCATCCGCACCACCTGATCCACCTCGTCGCCGATGGTGATCTCGTCGAAGCCGCCGTCGCTCAGGCCTTGCCCGAGCCGGCTGTAACTGCGCACCACCGCGCCGCGCTCCGCGAGGTGTCGCGCGGTCTGCACGAAGAGCTGGTGCCCGCCGGTGGCGTCGGTGCTGAAGCCGTGCACGAGCAGCACGCGCGGAGCGTCGGCCGAGGCGCCCTCGGGGGCCTCCCACTGCCAGCCACGCAGGGTGCGACCGTCGTGATCGAGGGTCAGGGGCGAGACGCGCGGGTCGCGGGACATCAGTTGCTCCTCTCGGACCACCCGGCGGGCAGATCGGCGGGGGCCGTGTCGATGACGGTCTCGTCGTCTTCACCGACGAACTCGAGCAGCGTGATGTACGCGAATTCGGGGACCACGTAGATCGGGTAGGTCGGTCCCTCGTCACGGAAGCGGCGCATCTCGTCGAGGTGGTCGTTCTGGAACAGCACCGTCTTCTGTCCGTCGAGCTCGACCCAGTGAGGGAAGAAGATCGTGCCGTGCAGCACGCGGGCCTCGGGCAGCACGTTCACGACGACGCTGGTGCCGGTCGGCTCGTTCCACGACAACTTGTAGACGCCCGACGCCAGCGCGACGAGATCGACCGTCTGACCCTTGACCCAGCGGCCGCCGACGTGACCGGAATGGATGCGGTAGTCGATCGTCGTCGCGTTCTTGACGTACATCTCGTACTGCCACCCATTCGCGTAGGTGTAGATGAAACGGTGTCCGACGATGCCCGTCAGATCCTGGGCCGGCTCGGGATGTGCAACAGAAGTGGTGATGTCCATGCGATGAGTTTGTGACAAAACTAGTTCTGTGTCAAACATATCCAGCGCCTAGACTTCGACGATGGTCGATGACATCGCGCACACGGCAGGATCCTTGGCGCACCAGCTCGGCCCCCTGCGGCGGGCGGTGCTGAGGGCGTCCCGGTCCGCGGCCGACCTGCCCGACATCCCCGACGCGCAGATCGAGCTCATGCGCGCGCTGGCGGCGGCGGACAACACCCCCTCCGACCTCGCCGACTCCCTGGGCCTCGCCCGGTCGACGGTCAGCAATCTGATCTCGCAGCTCGAGAGGGAGCATCTCGTCGAGCGGCACCTCGTCGCGGGGGACGGCCGGCGCACCCGCGTCGCCCTGACACCGCTCGCGCGGGCGCGCCTGCGCACGTTCGACGAGTCCGCGACCCGCGTTCTCGCCGAGGCCCTGCGCGGACTCGACCCCGGCGACGTCGCGGCGATCACGGCGGCACTGCCCGCCCTCGATCGTCTGCAGCACCGGTTCGTCGGCGGCTGAGCCGACGCCGGGCGCGAAAAGCGAAGGCCCGCCCCGTGCAACACGGGACGGGCCTGGAGAATCGCGGCTCAGAGAGCGTTGACCTGCTTCGCGATGGCCGACTTGCGGTTCGCGGCCTGGTTCTGGTGGATGACACCCTTGCTGACGGCCTTGTCGAGCTTCTTGCCGGCGAGGACGAGCGCCTTCTCGGCGGCCTCCTTGTCACCGGCCAGGACGGCCTCGCGGGTGCGACGCACGTGCGTCTTCAGCTCGCTCTTGACGGCCTTGTTGCGCTCGTGCGCCTTCTCGTTGGTCTTGTTGCGCTTGATCTGCGACTTGATGTTCGCCACGTCGACGGTCTTTCGTTTGAGTGAGTGTTGGAAGTGCCGGGCGAGCGGTAGAGGGGCGCTGCACCGGCGGTCGTGGAGGTCGGGAAAAACCCCACACGCAAGCCAATGGCCGAGTCTAACAGGTCGACGCCTCCACGGTGGTGAGCGCCACCTCCAGCAGCGCGTCGAACACGCGGGGACGCATCGCCGTCACCAGGTGCGTCGTGCGCGGGACGACGATCAACTCCGCGTGCGGGGCGACGGTCGTGAACAGTCTTTCATTCGCGCGCAGCTGGTCCCACTGCCCGTTCACGAACCACATCGGGATGCGGATCCGGCGCAGGGCGGCGAGCACATCGAGCGTGGAGAGAGAGGCGAGGGCGGTGTCCTGCGCGTCGAAGGCGTAGCCCCCGGCCCCGAAGTCGTCGCGCGTCTCGGGCGGGAGCGTGCGGTCCAGCACGCGGTTGGTCAGCCCGAGTCCCCGGTCGGGCAGGCTGTCGAAACGCCGCGCCAGGAAGCGGTAAGCGGCCAGCCCCACGCCGCGGGGGAGCGAGGTGCAGGATGCCGCCACGAACGCCGCGACCGGCGGAGCCTCCTCGCGGCCGACGTACTCGATCGACAGCAGACCGCCCATCGAGTGCCCCACCAGCAGCACGGGGCCGCGCGCCGCGGCGTCCCGGACCGCGCGGTCGATCGTGGCGAACGCCTCGTCGAGGGTGAACTCCTCACCCCGGCGGGTGCCGTGCCCGGGCAGGTCGACGGCGGTGACGGGGGTGCCGCGCCGACCGAGGTACGCGACCTGAGCCCGCCACATCGACGCCGACGTGCGGATGCCGTGCACGAGCACGACCTGGACCGTCATGGCATCCACTGTAAAAGGGTCCCGATGCCACCGGCCCGGACATCGGGGACGGCGATGTCGGCGCACCACCGTAGAATCGACGGAACATGTCACCGCGCGCCCTGAAGCCCCTCGAGCCGTCCGCCACCCCGCCGGCGCAGATCCGCAACTTCTGCATCATCGCCCACATCGACCACGGCAAGTCGACGTTGGCCGACCGCATGCTGCAGATCACCGGCGTGGTCAGCGACCGCGACATGCGGGCGCAGTATCTCGACCGCATGGACATCGAGCGCGAGCGCGGCATCACGATCAAGTCGCAGGCGGTGCGGATGCCGTGGGCCACCGCCGACGGCACGTTCGCCCTGAACATGATCGACACGCCCGGTCACGTCGACTTCACCTACGAGGTCAGCCGCTCGCTCGCCGCGTGCGAGGGAGCGATCCTGCTCGTCGACGCCGCCCAGGGCATCGAAGCCCAGACGCTGGCCAACCTGTACCTCGCGCTCGAGAACGATCTGACGATCATCCCGGTGCTGAACAAGATCGACCTGCCCGCGGCCGACCCCGACAAGTACGCCGCCGAGCTCGCCGGCCTCATCGGCGGCGACCCCGCCGATGTGCTGCGCGTGAGCGGCAAGACGGGCATGGGCGTCGAAGAGCTGCTCGACCTCATCGTCGAGAAGATCCCCGCCCCCGTGGGCACGGCCGACGCCCCGGCTCGCGCGATGATCTTCGACTCGGTGTACGACGCCTACCGCGGCGTCGTCACCTACGTCCGCATGATCGACGGCGCGCTCCAGCCGCGCGAACGCCTGCAGATGATGTCGACGGGCGCGACGCACGAGGCTCTCGAGATCGGCGTCTCGAGCCCCGAGCCGGTCCCCACGAAGGGCCTCGGCGTGGGCGAGGTGGGCTACCTCATCACCGGCGTGAAGGACGTCCGCCAGTCCAAGGTCGGCGACACGATCACCACGCACCGCAAGCCCGCGACCGACGCGCTGCCCGGCTACACCGACCCCAAACCGATGGTCTTCTCGGGCATCTACCCGATCGACGGCAGCGACTACGCCGAACTGCGCGAAGCCCTCGACAAGCTCAAGCTGTCCGACGCCTCGCTGCAGTACGAGCCCGAGACCTCGGTCGCGCTGGGCTTCGGATTCCGGTGCGGCTTCCTCGGCCTGCTGCACCTCGAGATCATCACCGAGCGCCTGTCGCGCGAATTCGGTCTCGACCTCATCACCACGGCGCCGTCGGTGACGTACGAGGTCACCACCGACACCGGCGACACCGTGTCGGTCACCAACCCGAGCGAATACCCGGACGGGCGCGTCGCCTCGGTGTCGGAGCCGATCGTCAAGGTCGGCATCCTTCTTCCCAAGGACTATGTGGGCACCGTCATGGAGCTCTGCCAGTCGCGCCGCGGCACCCTGCTCGGCATGGAGTACCTCAGCGAGGACCGCGTCGAGCTGCGCTACCACATGCCCCTCGGCGAGATCGTGTTCGACTTCTTCGACCACCTCAAGAGCCGCACGCAGGGCTACGCGAGCCTCGACTACGAACCGGCCGGCCAGCAGACCGCCGACCTGGTCAAGGTCGACATCCTGCTGCAGGGCGACAAGGTCGACGCGTTCAGCTCGATCGTGCACCGCGAGAAGGCCTACGCCTACGGCACCCTCATGGCCGAGCGTCTGCGCAAGCTCATCCCGCGCCAGCAGTTCGAGGTGCCGATCCAGGCCGCGATCGGCGCGCGCATCATCGCCCGCGAGACCATCCGCGCGATCCGCAAGGACGTCCTCGCCAAGTGCTACGGCGGTGACATCACCCGTAAGCGCAAGCTGCTCGAGAAGCAGAAAGAGGGCAAGAAGCGCATGAAGATGGTCGGCCGCGTCGAGGTCCCGCAGGAGGCGTTCATCGCCGCCCTGTCCGGTGACGTCGAGGCGAAAAAGTAGCCGTCGCGCTCACCTCCTTCCCATCCGCCACCCCGAGACTGGAGATCATGCGTCGGCAGAACTTCACGGACGACACGGTCGATTACGCGGCGGTCGGAGCCACTCAAGCCCACGACCTCATGCAGTACCCGCCCGAGAACTCGGTGCCCGCCGAAGACGCGTGGCGCATCGGCAGCGGTGAGGAGCGCTTCACCGCGGCCACCGAGCTGCTGCTGTCGTGGGCGCCCCTGCGCGTCGGCGAGTTGAGCATCAGCGACGTCAAGCCGGCCTCGAACGCGGGCTACTCGGGCGTCGGCTTCGACGCCGAGGGCGCGCCCGTCGCCCCCAGCAGCCTCGAGGCCGAGCAGCGTTTCGCCGCCGACGGCACCCCGTTCGTCAGCCCCGGCACCGGCGTGCGCCTGCACGGCAAGGTCGACGGCCACCGCGCCGACGCCGAGCTGCGCGTCATCTCGGTCTTCGAGGAGCCCCGCCGCGTCGGCTTCATCCTCGGCACCGTCGGTCACTCGATCGTCAGCGGCGAAGAGCTGTTCGCGATCGAGTGGCGCGAGAACGACGAGGTGTGGTTCGTCGTCCGCGCCTTCGACCGCCCCACGGCCCCGACCTACCGGTTGTTCACCGGTCGGGTGCGCCGTCGCCGCAAGGCCCTGTTCGCGCGCTACCTGCGTGCGATCTCGCCGCTGTACTCCTCCTGATGGGCGGACCCCTGCCGCTCGGCGACCCCGCACCCGTCGACGGTCGCCTACCCGACGATCTGCCGATCGACGCGTCCACCGACTTCGGCGTCTACCTGCACGTGCCGTTCTGCCGCGTGCGCTGCGGGTACTGCGACTTCAACACCTACACCGCGAGCGAGCTGCGCGGCGCGCGACAGGACGACTTCGCCGACACCCTCACCGCCGAGGTGCGTCTGGCCGCCGGCGTGATGGATGCCGCGTCGGCGCGGCGGGCGGCATCCACCGTGTTCTTCGGCGGGGGAACGCCGACGCTGCTTCCGGCCGGCGACCTCGCCCGCATGCTGGATGCCGTGCGCGACACCTTCGGGATCGCCGAGGGCGCCGAGGTCACCGTCGAGGCCAACCCCGACACGGTCGACGATCGCGTCGTCGAGACGCTCGCCGCGGCGGGCGTGACGCGACTGTCGATCGGCATGCAGTCGGCCCGACCGCACGTGCTCGCCGCGCTCGACCGCACGCACGATCCCAGGAACGTCGCCACCGCCGTGGCCGCGGCCCGCGGGGCGGGCCTGGACGTCTCGGTCGACCTCATCTACGGAGCGCCGGGGGAGTCGCTCGAGGACTGGCGCGTCTCGCTCGAGACGGCCACGGCCCTCGAGCCCGACCACATCTCGGCGTACGCGCTGATCGTCGAGGACGGGACCAAGCTGGCGCGCCAGATCCGCTCCGGCGCGGTCGAGATGCCAGACGACGACCTGCAGGCGGACATGTACGAACTGGCCGACGACCTGCTGGCCGCCGCCGGGTACGACTGGTACGAGGTGTCGAACTTCTCGCGCGGCGTCGAGCACCGCTCGCGCCACAACCTGGCGTACTGGCGCGGGACGGACTGGTGGGGCTTCGGGCCCGGCGCGCACAGCCACGTCGCGGGTCTGCGCTGGTGGAACGTCAAGCACCCCGCCGCCTACGCGCAGCGCCTGGCGGCGTCGGAGTCGCCCGCCGCGGCGCGCGAACGCCCCGACGAGACCGCACGGCGGCTCGAGTCGGTGCTGCTGCGCAGCCGCATCCGCGAAGGCCTGGCCGTGTCCGAGATCCTGGGCGAGGGGCGCAAGGCCGTGGCATCCCTCATCGCCGACGGTCTGATCGAGGGGACGGATGCCGTGCGCGGCCGCATCGTCCTCACCCGACGCGGACGCCTGCTCGCGGACGCCGTCGTGCGGGCACTGACGGCCTGACCTGTCGCACCTGGCCCGAGTGGGCGCTCCGAGCGCGGGTGGGCGGCGGGGAGCGCCCACTCGGGCCAGGTGCGAC
>NZ_QAJB01000076.1:0-2303 GCF_003061325.1 Microbacterium sp. HMWF026 | reverse complement strand
GGTCTCGACGCCCCCGTCCACCTCGGGGACGACCCCCGCACCCCGCCCTAGGCTGGACGAGTGACCCGCATCATCTCGGGCCGCGCCGGCGGCACGGTCCTCGACGTCCCCCCGAAGGGCACCCGCCCCACGAGCGACCGCGTCCGCGAGTCGCTGTTCGGTGCGCTCGACGCCGCCGGACTGATCGACGACGCCCGCGTCGCCGACCTGTACGCCGGTTCGGGAGCACTCGCGCTCGAGAGCCTGAGCCGCGGTGCGGCCTCCGCCGACCTGGTCGAGCTCTCGCCGACGGCCGCGACGCTCATCAAGAAGAACGCCGACCGGCTTCGTGCGGCCGGGGTCAGGGCCCCCGCGCGCGTGCACCGCGCGCACGTCACGCCGTACCTGATGGCATCCACCCAGATCTGGGATCTGGTGTTCCTCGACCCGCCCTACGACATCTCGGACGACGACCTGACCAAGGCCCTCGTCGCCCTGGCCCCGCGGCTCAGCCCCGACGCCGTGGTGATCGTCGAGCGCGCCAAGCGCTCCCCCGCCCCCGCCTGGGCGGCCGCGGGACTCGAGCCCGAGCGCGACCGCGCCTACGGCGATACGACCCTGTGGTGGGGGCGTCCGATCCTCGCCGCCGACTGAGCGGGGTCAGCCCCGGCCGGCGTCCCAGTCGCGGTAGGGGTCCCAGCCGCCGCGGCCGGTCCACGCCTGACCATCGACGGTCACGGCCTCGGCCTGCCGCGGCACGACCGTCCCCACCCGGCGGCCGATCGGGCCGGCATCCGCGGCGAAGGTCACCAGGAACCCGTGGTCCTCTCCCCCGTCCAGAGCCCGGGCGGGGTCCTCGCCGAGGGTGGCCGCATCGAGGGCGATCGTCACGTCCGATGCGTCGGCGAGGCGCGTCGCGTCGAGGACCAGTCCGTCCGACAGGTCCATCATGGCCGTGGCCCCGGATGCCGCGGCCCGCACCGCCTCGTCGAGCGGCGGGCGGGGCGTCAGCTGGCGCGACACCGCGCGGGCGTCGGCCGGGTCCAGCGCCTCGCGCGCCTCGGTGGTCAGCGCGATCGGCGCGCCTCCGGCATCCGTGAAGCGCTCGAAGAGCACGGCCAGGCCGCGCGCCGCTTCACCCAGCTCGCCGATGACGTACACGCCGTCGCCCACGCGAGCCCCCGAACGCCGGACGGGATCGCGGCCGTCCAAGCTGCCGAGCGCGGTCACGGCGATCGTGAGCGTGTCGGAGACCGTCAGGTCGCCGCCCTCGACCGCGCAGCCGGGGGCCAGCTCCGCGCACGCGGCGGCCAGACCGTCGGCGAAGCCGCGGACGAACGACACCGGCGTGGCATCCGGCATCGCCAGCGCGACCAGCAGGGCGATCGGACGCGCGCCCATCGCGGCGACGTCGGCCAGGTTGACCGCCGCCGCCTTGAAACCCAGGTCGAACGGCGACGACCACGCCAACCGGAAGTCCGGACCGTGCACAAGAGTGTCGGTCGTGGCGACCCCCCGACCGTCGGGAACCGCCAGCACGGCGGCGTCGTCGCCCGGTCCCACCGGAGCGGTCGAGGCGGGGAGGCGGTCCAGGATGCCGCGCAGGATCTGCCCCTCGGACAGCTCCCCCACGGTGGTCTCGGCGTCTGTCACCCTCCCACGCTATTAGCCTGGAGGGGTGTCCCGCTCCCTCCGCCCCCTCGCGCTCGTCGCCGCCCTCGCCCTGCTGCCGGGTCTGGCCGCGTGCAGCACCACGGTCGCGATGCAGCCCGCGAAGGACGCCAACGACCCGGCCTGCGCCGAGGTGATCTCGCGCCTGCCGAAGTCGATCTCGGGCCAGGAGCGGCGCTGGACCGACGCCCAGTCCACCGGAGCCTGGGGCGACCCGGCCGCCATCCTGCTGACCTGCGGGCTCGAGACCCCGGGGCCCTCGACGCTGCCCTGCCGTTCGTTCGACGGCGTGGATTGGCTGGTCGACGAGTCGCAGGCGGCCGACAACCGGTACACGCTCACGACGTTCGGCCGCAGCCCCGCCCTGCAGATCTTCCTGGACTACGAGTCCGCGAGCAGCGCCGACGTCGCGCAGGCCATCGGCCCGCTCGTGCGCGACTACCTGCCCGCGACGGGGTCGGTCTGCACCTCGGCCGCCGACGCGACGCCCGCCCCCTGATCCGACGGCCCGGCGCCTCTGCTCCCGGGCGCTTCTGTTTCGTGCACTCGGCGGGTGTCGACACCCCGTCCGCCGCCTCCGCCGTGCACAACGGCGGGCGCCGGGCACGACACGCCGGCCGAATCGCCCGTCGCACGGCGCGCCGTACGAACTC
>NZ_QAJB01000075.1:0-13320 GCF_003061325.1 Microbacterium sp. HMWF026 | reverse complement strand
CCGCCACCACCGCCACCACCGCCGCCGCTGTTCGCGGCAGCCGCGGCCTGGCGGTCGCGGGCCTCCTGCTCGCGGCGCGCGCGCTCGGCGGCGTCACGGGCGGCGGCCTCTTCGCGGGCGCGACGCTCGCGCTCCTCGCGGGCCTTGCGCTCGGCCTCGACGCCGGCCTGATACTCGGCGACGGTCTTGGCCGTGGTGTCCTGCAGAGCGGCGAGCTGCGCCTCGAGCACGGCCTGGTTGGCCTGCTGCGCGGCGAGGGCCTCTTGCGCGGCCTGAGCGGCCTGCTGGGCGGCCTGCATCTTCTCTTCGGCGATCACGCGCAGACGCTCGCGCTCGGCGGTCGCATCGTCGGCCTGGCTGCTGAGGTTCTTGGCGCTGTCACGCGCCGACACGGCCGCGGCGTACACCGAGCGGTTGCGCTCGAGCAGCTTGTCCATCGTGCCGAGCTTGGCGAGCAGATCGTCGGCGCTCGCGGCCGAGCCGGCGAAGAAGAGGTTCAGCGAGGTGTCGTCACCCCCCGAACGGTAGAGCTGAGCGGCGACCTTGCCGGCCTTGTTGGCGGCATCGGTGGCCTTGGCTGCCTCGGCGTCGGCCTGCTGGCGCAGCAGCTGCGCGCGGTAGTCGGCGTCCTGGTAGGCCTGCTGGGCGGCGAAGTACTCGTCGGAGCGCGCCTGCACCTCGGCCTGCGTGCGGGCGACCTCGGACTGCAGTCCCGCGATCAGCCCCTGGATGCGCGAGATCTCGCCGGCCTTGGCCGCCTCGTTCGCCTTGGCGGCCTCGACGTCGGCCCACGACGGGTAGTCCGCCGCTGCGGCGGGAGAGAAGACTCCGGATGCCGCTCCCCCGAACGCACCGAGAGCCACGGCGCCCAGCGCGCCGAGCTTCAGCGCGTGGCGTCGGTCGAAGGTGGGCCACAGGCGCCGCTGCTCACTCGCAGTGGGCGCGCAGCCGCAGTCGTCTGTCTGTTCGGGGCGCTCGAGCGTCACGGGACTACCTCATCTCACCGGTCGCAACTCGGCCCACAGTAGCAACACGAGTCACACGGACAACAGGGCGAGTCCCGCTGTTAACTACTGATTCTGGACCGCGACACGCGCGGACGACAGGACGCCACGCCCCCGATTGGCAATCTCGGAAGATGTGAAGTAGGCTCGGTCGTCGGCAAGCGAGGATGAAATCTCAAGGTTTCAGGCTCATCCGGCCCCATCGTTTAGCGGCCTAGGACGCCGCCCTTTCACGGCGGTAGCACGGGTTCGAATCCCGTTGGGGTCACTTTCCGGTGAAGTACAATTGAAAATGCATGGCCCTGTAGCGCAGCTGGTTAGCGTGCCGCCCTGTCACGGCGGAGGTCGCGGGTTCAAGTCCCGTCAGGGTCGCTCCACAGCGACGGGCCTTCTTTCGAGAAGGCCTTTCGCTTAGGAAGCGGCAGACATGCCGCTCGGCTCTGTAGCTCAGTTGGTAGAGCGCACGACTGAAAATCGTGAGGTCACGGGATCGACGCCCGTCGGAGCCACTGGCCCTTTCTCAGGCTTCTACTGGGAAGGGGCCTTTTTCTTTGCCTGCTTGCGTCACTCGTCGGCGCAGGCGGGGCCGGGAATGGGCCGGGACGTTTGAGGAGCGGCCAGAGCCTGCGCCCGGAGCGCCCCCAGAGCGGCTTCGTAGATCGGCGCATCTATCAGTCCCTCGACGTACGCCGCCTGCAGCTCGTCGAACGAACCGGGGACGAAGTTGAGCAGGTCGTCATGGGGCAGCGGCGGACCTTCGCGCGCTGCTGTCGGCTGACGCTCACAAGTTCCACGATCCTCGCCCGGTCATTTCAGACCTCGCTTGAGCGCAGAACACAAGCTCACAGGGCTTCGTCCGGCGGCACTCCGACGGAACGGTGTCCGCAATCACCAGTTAGCTGTCATCTAGCCCTGATGTAGAGCTCATCCTGGCAGCGTTCCCCTCCGTGTCGCTCTTGGATCTGGTCGATCTCGGCGGAGCAGTAGGCGAAGCTGCAGCTATCTCAACCGATTTGGCGGCAGGGCGACGACTAGGAAAATGCCCAATACTCGGGCCTATGCCGTAGTCAACAGCACAAGAGCTTCCGCGGACCCGGCCGCGCGCGCGAGTCACACGCCGGAGGGGCCTGCGGCACCCCAATGCCTCAACAGACGACGAGGGGACCCCCGTACGCAATCCACGCGTACGGTGCTCCTATGGTTGACGGATTCGTAGACAGCGCAGCGCATCGAGCCGCGGTCTTGAGGTTTCTCAACGATTGCCTGCAGCACTTCAGTGACCGCGAAAGCGTGCGCCTCCCCGCCGCCAATCGCCGAGCGCTCATCATGCTCTGGGGGCCGATCAATCAGGTAGCACGGTTCGTGCGCGCCGGAGCGCATCTGTTCAATGCAGGTCTGGAGATCGACGCCCAGGTCCTCGCGCGTTCCGCCCTGGAGTACGCGATGACTATCCAGTACGCGTACCTCAGGGTTGACGGTCTGGACCGACTCGAGAAGGGCAGCTACTACCAACGCAAGAAGCTATTCGAGAGCCTCGCTGAGTGGAACGACGACCCCACGTATCTCGACCTGGTTCCGAAGGATGCAACCAAGCCAGGGGCCAAGGGCATGCCAAAGTTCTCGGAGATCATCAACATCCTGGACCCCGCACACTTGTATCTTCACACCACATACGCCGTGCTCTCCCAAGTCACCCATGTAACTCCCGGCAGCCAGACCCGGTACTTCGCAGTCGAGAACGACGAACTCATACTCGACCCCGGGCGTGCCGAGGACGGCTTTGGGAACGTGACAGTAGGTGCCCTTGCGTTCGCGATGATGGGGGCTACCTGGGTGCTGGCGCACATGATGCATGACACCGAACGGCTCGAAGCGCTCGACCGTTACTCAGACAGGCTGAAGATTCCCCTACGTTACGACGAGGACTGGCCCGCGTCTCAGCGAGCACATCACGACTGACCAACTCGGCACGGCGACCACCACTCGGTGCAGTACGACGATCGTTACAAGCCCCGCCCGCGGTACGCCGCCGCAAATGATCAATTTCGTGCATTCTTGCGCGGAGTAGCTGGCTCGGACCGAATTGTGAGAACTTTTCTTACTCGTTCAAGGCCGGCCTGCGGCCGGCACCGCCACCTGCGGTGCGTCCGGTCCTCGCTCCGCTGCGGTCCGGGCGCTCCTCGGCGGCGACACGGAGGCTCGGCTTATCGATTCATGGAGGGAATCCCCTACGGTAATCCGAGGGGGAGCAATGGCACGGTCGTATCTGGACAGCACGGTGAAGCAGCTGTTCATCTCATGTGGACATGTGTGCCCGTTCCCGGGGTGCACGCTCACCCTCATCGACTACGGCAGCAGTCCACCTTCTATCTTGGGAGAGATCGCACACATCGAGGCGTCGGCGACCGGCGGCCCCCGAGGTAATGCGAACCTCAGCACGAAAGCCCGAGACGCGTACGAAAACCTCATCGTGATGTGCCCGACGCATCACACTCTCGTCGACAAAGATCCGAACCGTTTCTCGGCCGAAGACCTTCGAACCTGGAAGGCCGCTGCCGAACGAGGAGTGCGAGACCGCCTCGCCATCGCAGTCGTTTCCGTCTCGTTCGCGGAGATCGGACTCATCTGTAACGCATACGCAGACGGCACGCTTGGGACCCCCTCGACGCCGATGGTCGCAATGGACCCAGGCAAGAAGATGGACCACAACAACCTCACGGATCGCGTGCGCCCCCACCTCACGACAGGTCTCGCTCAGGCCGGCATGGTCGCAGACTTTCTTCGACGGCAGAGTCAGCTTGTCCCTACGTTCCCCGCCCGATTGCGCAGCGGTTTTCTTGCTGAGTTCGAACGCCTCCGGTCCGACGGAGCGACTCCCGATGACGTCTTCCTCGGCCTCATTACCTTCGCGACCACCTCAGCCGCAGCCCCTCAAGACTCGCTAGATCGACGGTTTCTGTTGCAAGTCGCGGCAGCCGCTGTTCTCGCACACCTCTTCGAGGTCTGCGACATCTTCGAGAGCCCACCCGCATGATCCTCCCCGACAAGTACACGCCCGCATCAGATTCGCTTCTCGGCCAAGGGGCGCAGATGCTCGCAGACCGACCAACTGACGAATCAACGGTTAGCGAAACATGGGTGCGGTTCAGCGCTCGGTACCCCGACGCCCCTTTTGACCGCTTCCTCGAGGCGATGAGCCTGCTTTTCATGCTCGGCGCTGTGCGGTTCGAGTTGGGAACACTCCGGTGGAGTACTCATGAAGCTTGAGTCACTGACGGCGAACTTCGAGGGCTTCCACGACGTGCACTTCAACGACGCCGCCAGCTTCATCGTCGCGGAGCGGGAAAAGGAGTCAACTAAGACTGACAGTCGCAATGGGCTTGGCAAATCTACGACTATCTCGATAGTCGACTTCTGTCTGGGCGGACAACTCTCGCGGCAACTGGAACCCACTGTTGGCCGAGAATGGCGCTTCTCGCTCGCGCTAGAAACACGGAACGGCGCGCGACTAGTTGTCACGCGATCGCCCGATAACACCTCGGAGATCGAGGTCACAGGGGACCGAAAACGAGCGGGCCTGCAGGACCCAAACGTCCTCGACGATCAGCCTCTTCGACTTGGAACCGCAACATGGAATCGGTGGCTGGAGTCGCAGAGCTTTCCTGCAAGAGGCGTGCCAGCAGAGACCCCGACGTGGCGGAGCCTCATCCGCCACTTCGTCCGGTTCAAGGCCGATACGTTCATAGACCCTTTCCGCACTGTGAAGAATCCGGGTGCCGAACAACTTCAGAAGGAAAACGCCTATCTCCTGGGCCTCGACTGGAGCCTCCCGGCGGATTGGGCCTCATTGCGAGCAGACGTTGCGAGACTCGATGCATTGGATGTCGAGGACATCAGTCTCGACGACAAGATTGCATCGATAGAGTCCCGTCTTGCGAAGGCGAAGTCCCGCGCCGCGGCGCTCGAGCTAGAGCTCAGGGAGTTCTCCATCGTCCCGGAGTACAAGACGGTCGAACGGGAAGCGAATCGCAATGCATCCAGCATCAAGAAGCTGACCAACGACATTATCTCCGCCGAGCAACTCATTGCGCTCTACGAGAGCAGGCTCGAGGTGGAAACAACCACAGGTCAAAGCCGGATTGCCGAACTTTATGGAGAAGCGGGGGTAGTGCTCGGCGATTCTGTGGTCCGGTCGCTGGAAGAGGCACAAGCCTTCTATGTTCAGGTCTCGGCCAATCGAGCGAACTACCTGCACGACGAGATCTCACGGCTCTCTGACGACCTCGAAGCGATGCGCACCATCCGCGCAGACCTGGGAAACCGGCAAGGCGAGGTGATGCAGATCCTCAACTCCGGCGGCGCTCTCGAGGACTTTGCGGAGCTGCAGAAGCGACTCGCAGCCACTCAAACCGAAGTCTCGACATATCAACTTGAGCTGGAGGAGCTGGGGCGTGTAAGCGCGCGACGGGTGAAGCTCAAGTCGGACGAGGCCACCCTGGCTGCTCGAACACGTCGCGACCTCTCCGAGCGTTTCGACCGGCGATCGGACATCCTCAATCGATTTGCCGAAATACTTGAGCTGCTCTACGGGGACGAGGCCGAGCTTCAGATTTCCATCGGACAGCGCCGGAGCGGCCTACAGCTCAAAATGAAGCTACCGAAGGGCGGGTCGGACGGAGTCGACAAGATGGCGATCTTCGCGTACAACATCGCCATCTCTGAGTCGTTCGCGAAACAGAGCCTCGGGCCTGGTTTCCTCATCCACGACAGCTTGCTGTTCGCGGACGTGGATGAGAGACAGATAGCGCAGGCATTGGAGATCGCGGTGGCATCCGCCGGGTCCTTCGGTTATCAATACATCGCGGCACTCAACAGCGACAAGATTCCCTGGGCAGACCTGCAGACCGAGGAGACGGTCCGTGGCAACACCGTGCTCACTCTCAGTGACGCAACACCCGCGGGCAGCTTGTTCGGCGTGCGCGTCAAGGCCGAGGCCGACGCCGCTGCGACACTCGAAGTCCTCGTCGATGATGAGGTCGCGGAAGAGTAGCGCACTGCCCACTCGCCGGTTCCGGGGCGCCCAGGTTGACCGGGTCGACGGCCGGATTGAACAGTATCTGACCTGCGCGGTTCTCACGGCTGCTGCGGCTGCTGGCTTGCCTAGACCCGCGCGAGCCTCGAATGGCGATGCCCATGACTCGGCTAGGCTCCCGGTGACTTCGTCACGCGAAGCGCCCAAAGGGCCGGGAGCCTAGCCGAGTCATGGGCAAGACGAAACCCCGGCGATATGGCTAGGCCAGTGATCGTTCCGGGGTCTTCGTAAAAGAGCTTACGTCATGGAGGCTGAGTGTCAATTGCATCCGGCCCTTCCGAGCCCGACTTGCACAGCGAACTGCTCCCTCTAGTCACAGCAGAGCGCCTCGGTTCGTACCTGCGCGCGAGCGGTGGTGATGTTTCCGACGCGTTCGCCCTCTACGAATGGAACATGCGCGCCGCAGCGAGCGTCATGGAGCTTACGTCTATGGTCGAGGTGCTTACGCGCAACGCGCTCGATCGGGAGCTCCGCGACTGGGCACATCGGCGACGCTCCGGGGCATCGTGGCTCGACGTCGTCCCTCTCGATCAGCAGGGATCTGCGGACATCCAGAAGGCGCGTGATCGAGCAACTCGACGAGGTCGACGACCTGAGGTGCATGGGCGTGTCATCGCAGAACTCCCACTCGGGTTCTGGCGTTATCTCGTGGAGTCTCGATATCTGACGGCGCTCTGGGTTCCCGCCACTCATCACGCGTTCCCCGCGGGTGACCCCGACCTCCGCAGCCGGCAGAAACAAGTTGCGTTTCGTATGCAACAGCTCAACTTTGTTCGCAACCGCGCGGCCCATCACGAACCGATCCATGCAAGAGATCTGAGCAGGGATCTCCAGTTCGCCATGGATCTCGCTGCGTGGATCTCGCCCGCGGCCAGGAAGTGGGTCGACGCGACGTCATCGTTACCGTCGATCATCTCGAGCAAACCGTAGTTCGCAAGCCACCGGGCCGGTTCCGGGCCGGGAAGTCGGCTGAAACCATCGAGAAGCAGCCATCACCAACGAGCACGACTTCCTCGGAATTGCGCGGCAATCGAGCACCAACTGACATCCGTAAACCCGGCGCATACAACTGAAAATCGTGGGTCACGGGATCGACGCCCGTCGGAGCCACACGGCTGATCATTACAGTCAGCCCAGAAACCCTCGCCTAGCTTCTACATGGCGGGGGTTTTGCTTTTCCCGGATGCCGCTCTGCGTCGGCATCCCCCGCCCTTCCTGTCACGAGAACAGGATGCGCGACCAGAACAGGCCACTTGCGGCGCGATCGCCCTGCGTGCGATACACCGCCCTGTTCTCGTGACCGCGCGCACGCCCGGCGCGCGCCCCGCGACGCGCACATAGCGTTCGCACAGCGGCCGGTGGTTACGCCGCGCCACCGGACAGCGCTACTATTTGTTGACTTTCAGCAAATACTTGACGCCCGGCCCACGCGACCGAGCCTCGCCTTTCTCGATGAGGACAGATGTCAGACATCACCCGCAGCCGGCGCGCGCACACCGGCACCACCGACACGGTCATGACGCACCGCATGATCATGTTCGTGATCTTCGGCCTCATGGCCGGCATGTTCCTGTCCGCGCTCGACCAGACGATCGTCGGCACCTCGATCCGCACGATCGGCGACGACCTGCAGGGTCTGAGCCTGCAGGCGTGGGTCACGACCGCGTACCTGATCGTCTCGACGATCTCGACGCCCATCTACGGCAAGCTCTCCGACATCTTCGGCCGCCGTCCGCTGTTCCTCATCGCCATCGTCATCTTCATCGTCGGCTCGGTGCTCGCGAGCTTCTCGACCTCGATGGCCGAGCTGGCCGCGTTCCGCGCGATCCAGGGCCTCGGCGCCGGTGGCCTGATGTCGATGCCGCTGGCGATCATGGGCGACATCCTCGCCCCGCGCGAACGCGCCAAGTACCAGGGCTACTTCCTCGCCGTGTTCGGCATCTCGAGCGTCATCGGCCCCCTCGTCGGCGGCATCTTCGCCGGCGCGAGCGAGATCCTCTTCATCACCGGCTGGCGCTGGGTGTTCCTCATCAACGTCCCGATCGGTATCGCGGCGCTGGCGATCGTCTGGCGGTTCCTGCACATCCCGCAGCAGCCGCGCCGCTCTGTGCGCATCGACTGGTGGGGCGCGACGACGGTCATCGTCGCCCTCGTGCCGCTGCTGCTCGTCGCCGAGCAGGGCCGCGAGTGGGGCTGGGGTTCGCCCATCGCCCTCGCCTGCTACGTCGTCGGGGCCCTCGGCATCCTGGCCTTCGTCATCGCCGAGACCAAGATGAAGGATGACGCGCTCATCCCGCTGAAGCTCTTCCGCTCCCCCACCTTCTCGATGGCCACGATCATCGGCGTGCTCGTGGGCTTCGGCATGTTCGGCGCGATGCTGACCCTGCCGCTGTACCTGCAGCTCGTGCTCGGCTCGACGCCGACCGAGAGCGGCTTCGAGATGCTGCCGATGATCCTGGGCCTGATGATCGCGTCGATCGCGAGCGGTCAGATCATCGCGCGCACCGGTCGCTACCGCATGTTCCCGATCCTGGGCACCGCGCTGATGTCGCTCGGCTTCTTCCTGCTGACGTTCCTGCAGTACGACAGCCCGTACTGGCACGTCGCGATCGCCATGCTCGTGATCGGTCTGGGCCTGGGTCAGCTCATGCAGACTCTGACGATCGCCAGCCAGAACTCCGTGGGCGTGCGCGACATGGGCGTGGCCACCAGCGGATCGACGTTCTTCCGCCAGATCGGCGGAACGCTCGGCACCGCGGTGCTGCTGTCGCTGCTGTTCACGCTGATGCCCTCGAACATCATCGGCTCCTTCTCGGACCGCGGCACCCTCACCGACGCCCTCGACGCGGCCTTCGATCCGACCGTCTCGTCGGCCCCCGCGAACCAGAAGATCATGGACGCGATCTACACCCCGATCGTGACGCAGACCGAGGACGCGGTGACCCAGCAGGTCCAGCAGGGTGTGCAGCAGGCTCGGGATGCCGCGACCCAGGCCGTGGCCGCGCAGGTCGCCGCCGGGCAGCTCCCGGCCGCCGCGCAGGCGCAGGCGACCCAGGCCGCGATCGCGCAGGCGATCTCGGCGGCGATTGCGCAGATCCAGCAGCAGGTCCCCGTCGCTCGTGTCGGCTCGGACGGATCCGTGAGCCTGGACTTCTCGAACGCCGGTGACCGCGCCGCCTTCGTGGACCAGGTCGCGACGACCCTGACCGACCGCTTCACCTCGGGCGACGGCGGCACCGCGGTCGGTGGCTCGACGCTCGACGACACCTCGTTCCTGGTCGGCGCCGATGCGCGACTGACCAAGCCGTTCCTCGTGGGCTTCAACTCGTCCGCGACGACGGTCTATTGGACGGCGATGGGCGTCGTGCTACTCGCCTTCGTGCTGGCGCTGTTCTTCCGCACGCCTCCGCTGCGCGCCAAGTCGGCTCTGCAAGAGGCCGCCGACGAGCGCCGCACCAAGAAGGACGACGAGACCGCCGCCGACGAGGCGGCCGCGCAGACCGGCGCCCTGCTCACCCCCTGAGGACGCATCCGGCATCCATGTCCCACTTCTGGTCGGCCGGCAGGGCTCCAACCGACCAGAAGTGGGACACACACCGCCAAAAGTGGGACGAGGGGGATGCTGAAACGCCGAAGGGCGGGGCCGTCACGACGACGCCCCGCCCTTCGGCGTTCTCAGACGGCCTCGCGCGCGCGCAGGTCCTTGCGCAGGATCTTGCCCGACGTCGACTTCGGCACGACCTCGATGAACTCGACGCGTCGCACCTTCTTGTGCGGGGCGACGTGACCGGCGACGAACGTCATGACGTCATCGGCGGTGAGTTCGGCGTCGGGCGCGGCCACGACGAAGGCCTTGGGAATCTCTTCGCCCTCGTCGTCGCGGACGCCGATGACCGCGGCATCCTGGATCTTCGGGTGCGACAGCAGCAGGGCCTCGAGCTCGGCCGGGGCGATCTGATAGCCGTGGTACTTGATGAGCTCCTTGAGCCGGTCGACGATCGTGAAGTAGCCGTCGACGTGGTGCACGCCGATGTCGCCGGTGTGCAGGAACCCGTCGGCATCCAGCGTCTCGGCGGTGGCGTCGGGGCGGTTGAGGTAGCCGAGCATGACGTTGGGGCCGCGCACCCAGATCTCGCCGGGAGGGGTCAGACCGTCGTCGCCGTGCTGCTCGAGCTCGGCCCCCGTCTCGGGGTCGACGAGCTTGGCGTCGCAGCCGGGGATGAGCACGCCGACCGAGCTGACCGGAAAGCCGGAGTCCGCCGGGATGGCGTGCGACACGGGGCTGAGCTCGCTCATACCGTAGCCCTGGTAGAACCGCGCCCCGATGCGCCGGCCCGCGGTCTCGGCCGTCTCGCCGTCGAGCGGAGCCGCTCCCGAGAACACGCTGTGCACGCTCGAGAGGTCGAAACCGTCCACGGCGGGGTGCTTGGCGAGGGCGACCGCGATCGGCGGCGCGATGAACAGGAACGTGCAGCGGTGATCCTGCACGACGCGCAGGAACTCCATCAGGTCGAACCGCGGCATGGTCACGAGCGTCGCGCGCTGACGCAGCGCGAGGTTGAGCAGCACCGTCATGCCGTAGATGTGGAAGAACGGCAGCACCGCGAGGACGCGGTCGTCGGGCGTGATCTCGATGATCGGTCGGCACTGGTGCACGTTGGCGACCAGATTGCGGTGCGACAGCATCACGCCCTTGGGCACGCCCGTCGTCCCCGACGAGTACGGCAGCACGGCGACGTGGGTGGCCGGGTCGAACGACACCTCGGGCGGTGTGCGCCCCTCGCCGAGCAGCGCGCGCAGGTCGGGGTGACCCTCGGCACCGTCGAGGACGATGACGTGGTCGTCGGCGATGCCCGCCGCCTGCGCCGCGGCCGACGCCTGGGGCAGCAGGGGCGAGACGGTCACGAGCCAGGTGGCGGCGGCATCCCTCAGCTGGTTCTCGATCTCGTGCGCGGTGTAGAGCGAGTTGATCGTCGTGATCGACGCCCCCGCCCGCAGGATGCCGTGGAACACCGTCGCGAAGGCCGGGACGTTCGGGCACAGCATCGCCACGACCGAGCCGACCCCCACCTCGCGCGCGGCGAGCGCGCCCGCGAACGCGTCGACGTGGGCGCGCAGCGTGCGGTAGCTCGTCTCGGCGCCGCTGGAGGGGTCGACGAGGGCGACGCGGTCGAGGTCGGCCTCGTCGAGCGAGGCGAAGAGGTAGTCGTAGATGCTCTGGTCGGGGATCTCGATACTCGGGTACGGGCTGTGGAACACGGGTTCTCTCCCTCGAAAACGCGGGCGGCGTCATCGCCGTGCGCTCATCCTGGCACCGGTGAGACGCGGTGTCACCCATGGCGACACCGGCTCTCGGCGGCCGCTCAGGTGAAGGCGAGCACGACGCCCCCCGCGGCGCCCAGGATGACGACCGCCCACGCGGGCGCCTTGAAGGCCGTCAGCAGCACGAAACCGACGGCCGCGAGCAGCAGCGGACCCGGCCCCGTGATCGCGGTGGTGAACACGGGGGTGTACAGAGCGGCACCGAGGATGCCGACGACCGCCGCGTTCGCGCCGCGCATCGCCGCGCGCACCCGGGGTCGCTCGCGCACGGCGTCCCAGAACGGCAGCACGCCGACCAGCACGAGAAAGCCCGGGACGAAGATCGCCGCCAGGGCGAGGCCCGCGCCGACCACGCCCCCGGGTCCCACGTCCGAGACGGCCCCCAGGTAGGCCGAGAAGGTGAAGAGCGGTCCCGGCACCGCCTGCGCCGCACCGTAACCGCTGAGGAACGCCTCGGCCGAGACCCAGCCGGTCTCGACGACCCCGGCCTGCAGCAGGGGCAGCACGACGTGGCCGCCGCCGAAGACCAGCGCCCCCGCGCGGTAAAACGCGTCGGCCAGGGCCACCGCGCCGGACCCCGTCGTCGCCGCGAGCACCGGCAGCACCGCGAGCAGCACGACGAACAGCGCAAGGCAGGCGATCGCGACGCCGCGCCGGACGCCGAAGGGGGGCAGCGTCGTCGGCGACGACTCCTCTATCCCACGCAGCAGCAGGACACCCGCCAGGATGCCGACACCCAGCGCCCCGAGCTGCCCCGGCGCCGCGGGCAGCAGCAGGGCCATCGCCAGCGCCACCACGGCGATCCCGGCCCGACGCGCGTCGGGCGTCAGCGTCCGGGCCATGCCCCAGACCGCGTGCGCGACGATCGCGACGGCGACGATCTTCAGCCCCGCGAGCACCCCCTCGCCGACCGGACCGACGACGAGCGCGGCACCCGCGGCGAACGCCACCAGCAGGATCGCGGACGGCAGGGTGAAGGCGGCGAAGGCCGCGAGCGCCCCGAGGGCGCCGGCGCGCTGCAGTCCCATCGCGAACCCCACCTGGCTCGAGGCGGGGCCGGGCAGGAACTGACACAGCGCCACGAGGTCGGCGTAGGCGCGATCGTCCATCCACCGGCGGCGCACGACGAGGTCGTCGCGGAAATAGCCCAGGTGGGCGACCGGGCCCCCGAACGACGTGACACCCAGCCGCAGGAACGCGAGGAAGACCTCGCCGGGTGTTCCCGCGCGCGGCACGGTCGGAGTCTGCATCCCCGTATCCTCCCGCCGCGGGGGAAACAACGGGTGAACCCTACGACAGGGGCACGTCGAGCAGGGCGTCGACGAGGCGCAGCGTCCGGGACGTCGCCTCCTGATCGGCGGCGATGTCGTGCCCCGCGATCGCGTCGCGGAAGAACGCGACCTCGCCCACCATCGGGTTCGACGGCGCGTCGACGAGCGTCACCTCGGGGGCGCCACCCCGCGGCGTGAGCACGAGCCGGCGCGGGGCGTCGATCGCATCGATCTCGAGCGTGCCGTCCTCGCCCTGGATCTCGCTCGGCAGGCCGGTGTCGGTGATCTTGGACCACGCCACGTCGGCGACGAAGCCGTCGTACGCGGCGAGCGCGCTGCCCGCACCGTCGGTGTCCGACGCGATCCCCACGCGGACGCCGTAAAGGCTGCGCGGGACGCCGAACAGTCGAACGAGCGCGTGCAGCGGATACACCCCCAGATCCCGCAGGGCGCTGCCGCCGAGGGCGGGATCGAAGATGTTGGTCTGCTCCCCGGCGAGCACCTGGTCGTACCGGGCCGAGCGCTTCTCGTACCGCAGCGCCACGCGACGGATCGCGCCCAGCCGCGGCAGCAGCGCGCGCACCGCCTCGAGACCGGGGTCGTACGCCGTGCGCATCGCCTCGAGCAGCAC
>NZ_QAJB01000074.1:0-6601 GCF_003061325.1 Microbacterium sp. HMWF026 | reverse complement strand
CTGTCGGTACCGCTGGCGGAGGCGAGGGCGCTGACCGGCATGGTCATGCCGACCGTCAGCAGGCCGACGACGCCCATCACGCCGAACGAGAACGACGTGGCCGCGATGCGGCGGACGTTGCGACGCGTGCGGGGAGCCGCGGGCAGGCCGTCGACGACGGGCTGAGCCGGGGTGGCGATGGGGGCCTGGACGGCGGTCTCGCCGGTGAACGCGAACAGACGCGCAGCCGATTCGAACTCGTCGGTCGCGGCGTCGGCGGCGGTCTGGCCCAGACCGAAGGCGGCACCCGGGGCCTCGAGCGCCGGGCGCACGGGAGCGGCGGGAGCCTCGATGGGCGCGGACGCCTCGCCACTGTCGAGGATGACCTCGGCCTGCGGGCGGCGACGCGAGCGGCGCGTGACCGGGAGCGTGATGGGCGAGGTGGGAAGCGACACCGGCGTGGTGGCGACGTCGCTGTCGGCGCTCTGGAGGATGACGGCGACCTCGTCCGAGCGGGGCTCGGCGACGACGGTCACGTCGAGGGAGTCGGCGGGCGCGGCGGCCGGCGTCTCGACCTCGGTGAGGGTCGGCTGGATGGTCGCGGCGATCACCGTCTCGATCACGGCGGCGGCGACGTTCTCGATCAGCTCGGGCTGCGAGGCGGCCTCGGCGTCGATCGGAGCCGGGTCGGCCGGCTTGGCGGCGGGAGCGTCGATCGTGGCGACGGGGGTCTCGCTCGCGGCGCGACGGCGCATCTCGGCTCGGGTCAGCCGGGGTGCGGTCTCGGGAGCGGGCTCGGTGAGGGGGCGACGAGACCGCCGGGTGACGGCGGGCTCAGTCGAGGAGGCTTCTGAGGGCAACGCGCGGGGGCTCTCGTGTCGTGTCGCGCAGGGGCGACGGCTTCGGGCTGGGGGGCTGGGCCGTTTCCGCAGGTTCGGGTTGCGGAAAGTAACGAACAGGTAAAGACACTACCCCGAGCGGTCTGAGAATGCCATGACAACGACCGTCATTTCACCCGCGGGTACGCCAGAAGCGGTTCGAGCCGGGCGAAGAACGCCGGGCTCGCGGCGATCACCATGGCGTTTCCGGGGCGGCCGCCCGGCGCGCCGCCGACCTGTCCCCCCGCCTCTTCGACCAGCAGGGCACCGGCCGCGTGGTCCCACGGATGCGTGCCCTTCTCGTAGTACGCGTCGACGCGTCCGGCCGCGACCGAGGCGAGGTCCAGCGACGCCGCGCCGATGCGGCGGACGTCGCGCGCGATCGGCATCACCCGCGAGAGCTGGTCGAGCGCCGGGCCGTGGGTCGCGGGGTCGTACCCGAATCCGGTGGCGACGAGACCACCGGCGTCACCGACCTCGCTGACCGACAGCCGCTGCGCTCCCAGCCACGCTCCCCCGCCCCGCGATGCGCGGAACAGCTCGCCCGTGACGGGGTTGAACACGGCTCCGGCCAGCGCCGTCCAGGTCGCCGGATCGGCGGATCCCTCGACCGCGGCGATGCTCACGGCCCAGGCGGGGATGCCGTAGGCGTAGTTGACGGTGCCGTCGATCGGATCGACCACCCACGTGATGCCGCTGGTACCCGCCTCGGCTCCGGACTCCTCGCCGTAGAAGCCGTCGTCGGGGCGCTCGCGCGCCAGCTCCGCCCGGATGAAGGCCTCGACCTCGCGGTCGGCGGCGGTGACGATGTCGGCGGCGGCGGACTTCGTGGCGGCGACCGTGACACCCTCCTGCCGGCGGCGGTGGGCCAGGGCCCCGGCGTCCTGGGCGATGCGCGCGGCGAGGTCGAGCAGGTCTGCGGCGAGAGTCATGGCATCCACCGTACGTGCGCCACCCCCTGCGGAGAATTCCTTCCCCTCGTTAGCGTGGGCCCATGACCGCTTCGGAAACTCGCCGGTACGACGTCGTCATCGTGGGGGGCGGGCACAACGCCCTCGTCTCCGCGGCCTATCTCGCCCGCGCCGGGCGCTCGGTGGCGGTGATCGAGAGATCGGATGCCGTCGGCGGCGCCGCGGTGTCGGAACGCCCCTGGCGCGGGGTCGACGCCCGCCTGTCGCGCTACTCGTACCTGGTGAGCCTGCTGCCGCAGAAGATCATCGACGACCTGGGTCTGCGGATCACCCTGAAGCGCCGGCGCTATTCGTCGTACACCCCCGATCCGGCCGATCCCTCGCGCGGCATCCTGATCGATACCCAGGATGCCGAGGCCACCGCCGCCTCGTTCACCCGCACGCTGGGCGAGGCCGGCGCGGCCGAGGCAGAGCGCTTCGCGGCGTTCGGCGAGCGGATCGCGCCGCTCGGCCGGGCGGTGTTCCCCACGATGACCGAACCGCTGCCGACGGTCGACGAGATCCGCGCCGCGGTGGACGACGACGAACTGTGGGACGCACTGACGACCCGCCCGCTCGGCGATCTGCTGCGCCGCTCCTTCGAGAGCGACCTGGTGCGCGGGATCGTCCTGACCGACGGCCTCATCGGCACCTTCGCGAGCTCCGACGATCCCTCACTGGCGCAGAACCGCTGCTTCCTGTACCACGTGATCGGCGGCGGAACGGGCGACTGGGACGTCCCCGTGGGCGGCATGGGCGCGGTCACGAAAGAACTCGAACGTGTCGCGCTCGAGGCCGGCGCCGACATCTACGTGGGCGTCGAGGTCATGTCGATCTCGCCCGACGGCGATGTGCACACGATGACCGACCGCTCCGAGGTCTTCCACGGCGATCTCATCCTGAGCGGCGTCGGGCGGGCCGTGCTCGACCGACTGCTGTCCGCGGGCGGCAGCGCGACGACCGGCGCCGAGACGCCCGAGGGCGCGCAGGTGAAGGTCAACATGCTGCTGTCGCGCCTGCCGCGCCTGCGCGACGAGTCGGTGAGCCCCGAGGCGGCGTTCTCGGGTACCTTCCACGTCAACGAGACGATGACCCAGGTGGATGCCGCTTACGTCGCGGCATCCGGGGGTCTCATCCCCGAGCCGCTGCCGGTCGAGATCTACTGCCACTCGCTGACCGACCCCTCGATCCTCGGCGACCACCTCGTGGCCGACGGCGCGCAGACTCTCACGATGTTCGGCCTGCAGGTGCCGCACCGGCTGATCGCCGACATGGACCCCGTCGCGGCGGGCGCGAAACTGCTCGCGGCCGCCCAGGCCTCGCTGGAATCGGTGATCGCCGAGCCGCTGCGGGACTGCATCTTCCGCGCGCCGGACGGCCGCCTGTGCATCGAGGCGCGCACGACCGGCGACCTCGAGGAATCATTGAACATGGTCGGCGGCGACATCTTCCACGGCCCCCTGTCATGGCCGTGGCTCTCGGCTCCGGCCTCGACCCCGGCCGCACGCTGGGGCGTGGCGACCGCGCACCCCCGCGTGCTGCTGTGCGGGTCGAGCGCGCAGCGCGGAGGGGCGGTCAGCGGCATCGGCGGGCAGAACGCCGCGATGGCGGCGCTCGAGATCCTCGAGGGGTGAGGGCGGCGGAGGCGCCGTAATCCGGCATCCCTGCCGTCCTGCGGACGCGCGGCGCGACACGCGGCCGGCCAGCCCGTCGACACGGCGCGGCGCCGCCGACATCCGCACGACGGCCGCCGCGGACGGCGTTCCGCCTCAGGCGGGGGTGACCGGCTGCTGCAACTCGGTCACCCAGTCGGCCTGGTCGTCGGACACGGCCCGCACGTACAGCTCCCGGCACGGGCCCGACGGAACGAGTCCGCGGTCGAGGATCTGCGCGTGGACGGACTGCCAGCTCTCGCCGATGCGGTCCATGGATCCCAGATGGATGCCGCACACGGCCTCGCCGACCGCGGGGAGCTCGACGATCTCGACGCCGTCGCGCGCGGGGCCTGTGTAGACGTATCCGGCGACGACCTCGGTGCCGTCCTCTCGGGCCGCGTACTGGGCGACCGGAGTGTCGAGCGCTCCCCGCTCGCCGCCGATCACCGCGGCGACGGCGTCGAACGTCGGGCCGACGGCCTCGGCCATCTCGGCCCCGTCGGCGACCAGTCGGCGCCGCGCCGCCAGGCGGAGGGCCGGCAAGGGCTTGCGGACGATCTCGATCTCGCGCATGTGCTTCTCGCTTTCGATGAGGTGGAGGCGCCGCTCCACGTCGACGAGCCGTGCGGCGGCGATGCGGTGCTCGCGCTCGACCTCGGCGCGGCGCTCACGGAGCAGGGACGCGATGCGCTCGGCATCCACTCCCCCGTCCAGGATCTGCGCGACGTCGTCCAGGCCGAAGCCCAGCTGACGCAGCGCCACGATCCGATGCAGCCGCGCCAGCTGCGACGGGTCGTACGACCGGTAGCCGCTGCGCTCGTCCACGTGCGCGGGCACGAGCAGACCCGCGGTGTCCCAGTGCCGCAGCATGCGGTGGGTCACCTGACCGATCTGCGCGAACGCTCCGATGGACAACATGCTTCCGTTCTCCTCCCTCACACCGTGTCAGGGTCAAGCGGGACGGCGGGGCGGGTCGACGGGCGACCCCGGGTGGTCAGGGCGCCGGCGGTGCCGATGATGCTGTCGACGGCATCCATCAGGACCGGGGTCGACGGCGCGGCGTATCCGAACACGATGCCCGGGGGCAGGTCGGTGGGGGCGCCGGGCACGGCGTAGCCCGAGAGGGGCGCGACCAGGACGCCGTCCGCGGCGAGCGCGGCGACCAGCTCGGCCTCGACGCCGGGCGCGGCGTCGTCGAGCAGCACCACCGCGTGCAGCCCGCCGTCGGTGGCCGTCAGCGTCAGGCCCTCGGCGCCGGCGAAGGCCTCGAGCAGCAGACGGCGGCGATGGCGGTAGTCGCGGCGGCGGCGGGCGGTATGGCGGGCCAGGGCCCCCTCGGCCAGGTACAGCGCGAGAGCGCGCTGCGGAATCGATGCGACGGGCGGGTCGAGGTCTTCACGCGCGGCGACGATGCGGGCGCGGACGGCCCCGGTCGCCACGATCCACCCGCAGCGCAGCGCCGGGCTGAGCACCTTCGAGAAGCTGCCGATCAGGACGACGCCCGCCGGGTCGAGCAGGTGCAGCGGGGGCAGCGGAACCCGCCCGTGCGGGAACTCGCTGTCGTAGTCGTCCTCGATGACGACCGTCGCCGTGCGAGCCGCCCAGTCCAGCAGCCGGGAGCGGGCGGCGGCATCCAGGCGACTGCCGAGCGGGTAGTGGTGATGCGGGGTGACGATGACGGCATCCAGATCGTCGCGCTCCTCGACGGCGTCCAGGTCGAGCCCCGTGGTCGATCGCACCGCGATCGGCACCGCCTGCGCGCCCAGCCGCGCGAGCAGCCGGCGCACCCGCGGATAGCCCGGGTTCTCGATGCCCACGCGCAACGTGCCTCCGCGCTGCCCCAGGGCCAGCAGGGCGAGCAGCATCGCGTCGCTCGTCCCCGCGGCGACGATCACGTCGTCGGGCGCGACGTCGAGGCCCCGGGTGCGTCCGAGGTGCGCGGCGATCGCCGCGCGCAGGGCGGGGTCGCCGAGGACGTCGCCGATGTCGGAGTCGACGTCGAGGGTGCTCGCACGACGCCAGGCCGAGCGCCAGGCAGCGTCGACGACGCCCGTGGTCCCGGGCCGGCCGGGACGCAGATCGACCAGGGGCGTCGGTGCCACGGGGTAGGGCGATGCCGTGGCGACCGCGGTCGACGGCGCCGCCGCGCGGGCCACCGCGGCGACGGCGGTGCCCCCGCCCGGTCGCGTGACGAGGTACCCCTCGCCCGCGAGGATCTCGTACGCCGAGACGACCGTCCCGCGCGCGAGACCCAGGTCGGCCGCGAGCGCGCGGCTCGACGGCACGGGATCACCCGCGCGCACGCGGCCGGCGAGCACCGCGGCGCGGATGCCGTGGGCGAGTTGCTCGTGCAGCGGTGCGGGCGCACTCCGGTCCAGGATGCCGACGTCGATCACGCCTCGATCCTGTCACTGGTCCATCGATCACGCACAGAAGCGGACTACACGATGAACCAGACAATGGCCTGGAATCGACCCATGACCACCGAACTACCCCTCACCACCCTGACGCGCGTGCGCCGCGGCGCCCACCACCAGCGCACCGACCGCGCGGCCCTGTACGACATCGTCGACACCGCCCTGTACGCGACCGTCGCCATCGTCCGTGACGATCGTCCGGTCGCCCTCCCGGTGGGGATCGGGCGCGACGACGACGACCTGCTCATCCACGGCTCGACCGGCAGCGACTTCTTCCGCCGCATCGCCGGGGGGACGGCGGTGAGCCTCACCGTCACGCACCTGCTGGGGATGAAGTACGCCCGCTCCCTCTTCGACAGCTCGATGCGGTACCGCTGCGCGGTCGTGCACGGCGTGGCATCCGTCGTCCCTCCGGAGCAGAAGGAGGCGGCGCTCCTCACGCTGTCCGAGCACCTGATGCCGGGACGCAGCGCCGACGTGCGCGCGATGACGGCGCGCGAGATTGCCGCGACCCTGATACTGCGCGTCCCCCTCGCCGAGGCGAGCGTCAAGGACAACGCCGGCTCGCTCGTCGAGGTCGACGACGACGGCGAGGACCGTACCGTGTGGGCGGGGATGCTGCCGCTGCGGGTCGTCGCGGGCGAGCCGGTCACGTCGCCGCAGACCGCGACGGGCACGCCGGTTCCGGAGTCGGTGCGGCGCGCCGCCGCACGTATCACGGC
>NZ_QAJB01000073.1:0-4849 GCF_003061325.1 Microbacterium sp. HMWF026 | reverse complement strand
TCCGCATCCCGCTCGCGATGACCAACCGCCACGGACTCGTCGCCGGCGCGACCGGCACGGGCAAGACGCGGACGCTGCAATTGCTGGCCGAGCAGCTGTCCGAGAACGGGGTGCCCGTCTTCGCCGCCGACATCAAGGGCGACCTGTCGGGACTCGCCGCGGCGGGGACGCCGAGCGACAAGCTGTCCGCCCGCACCGCGGCGCTCGGACAGGACTGGTCGGCGCGCGCCTTCCCGGTCGAGTTCTACGCGCTGGGCGACGACGTCGGTTCCGGCATCCCGGTGCGCGCGACGGTATCGGGCTTCGGCCCGCTGCTGCTCAGTCGCGTCCTCGGGCTGAACGCGACGCAGGAGTCCAGCCTCGGTCTCGTCTTCCACTACGCCGATCAGAAGGGCCTCGCGCTCGTTGATCTGTCCGACCTGCGGGCCGTGCTCACCTTCCTCACCAGCGACGAAGGCAAGCCCGAGCTGAAGGGCATCGGCGGACTCTCGTCGGCCACCGCGGGCGTGATCCTGCGCGAGCTCGTGGCGTTCTCGGCCGCCGGCGCCGACACGTTCTTCGGGGAGCCCGAGCTCGACGTGAGGGTGTTCCTGCGGACGGATGCCACGGGCGCGGGCATCGTGAGCCTGCTCGAGGTGCCGAACGTCGCCGCCCGGCCCGAGCTGTACTCGACGTTCCTGATGTACCTGCTTGCGGAGCTGTACGAGGTGCTGCCCGAGGTCGGGGACCTCGACAAGCCGAAGCTGGTGTTCTTCTTCGACGAGGCGCACCTGCTGTTCCGCGACGCGTCGAAGGCGTTCCTCGAGGCGATCACGCAGACCGTCCGCCTGATCCGTTCCAAGGGGGTCGGGGTGTTCTTCGTCACGCAGACGCCCAAGGACGTCCCCGGGGACGTGCTCGCCCAGCTCGGCTCGCGCGTGCAGCACGCGCTGCGCGCCTTCACCCCCGACGACGCCACGGCCCTGCGCGCCTCGGTGCGCACGTATCCCTCGTCCGGCTACGACCTCGAGCGGGTGCTGCAGGAACTCGGCACGGGCGAGGCCATCGTGACCGTGATGAGCGAGCGCGGAGCGCCGACGCCGGTCGCGTGGACGCGCATGTTCGCCCCGCGGGCCTCGATGTCGCCGATCGCGCCGGATGCCATGGCGGCGGCGGTCGCGGCATCCCCCCTCTTCGCGGACTACGGGACGCCGATCGATCGCGAGTCGGCGCGCGAGATCCTCGCCGCGCGCATGCAGGCGGCCACCGAGGCCCGCGAGGCCGAGGAGCGCGCGAAGAAGGCCGCCGCCGACCAGGCCGAGTACGCCAAGCAGAAGGCCGCTATCGACAAGGCCCACGCCGAAGCGCAGAAGAAGGCGCAGCGCGAGTACGAGCGGATCCTGAAGTCCACCGCGGCGCCGCGCGGACGCACCAGCGCTCCCGCACCGGGGCTCGACGGCCTGCTGGGACGCGGGGCGACGAAGTCGATCGTGACCGGCGTCATCCGCGGGCTGTTCGGCAACGGCCGGCGGCGCTGACGAGGACGGCGCGGCGCCCCCTCGCGCGTGCGGGGGATTCGCCGCGCGTGCGCGAGGGCGTGCGCTGCGTCAGTGATGTGCGCAACGTCAGTCGGATTTGGGGTGTCGGGGCTGAGGTTGTGCACATCGCGGAGGTTGTGCACGCGCTCGGGTGCGGGACCCGCCGTCGCCGCGCGTGCGCGAGGGCGTGCGCTGCGTCAGTGATGTGCGCAGAGTCCGTCGGATTCGGGGTGCCGGGGCTGAGGTTGTGCACATCGCGGATGATGTGCGCAGCGCGGGGAGACACCGCGTCGCGTCAGGGCGACGCGTGCGCCGCGGACCGGCCGACATCGCCGCGCGTCGGAAGGAGGGGGGAGGGATGCCGGGGGCTCCGGCATCCGTCCCCCTTCCTGTCAGCCGCGGCGGATCGCCAACGGCATGGTCGAGGTGTCGATGAGCGGGTCGCTGTCCTGACGCTCGACCAGGGCCGCGGCCTCGGCGGGCGTCTCGACCGTGGGCATCGACCCCAGCAGGGGGCGCTGGGCGGTCTCGCGCATCGCCAGCAGGGCGACCAGACCGAGGGCGGCGAAGAACATGATGTAGAACGCCGGCATGAGCGTGTTGCCTGTCAGGTCGATGAGGGCCTGGCTGAACAGCGGGGTGGTGCCGCCGAACAGCGACACGGCCACGTTGTACGCCACCGCCATCGCCCCGAAGCGCGAGGCCGTCGGAAAGAGCGCCGGCAGAGCGGATGCCGAGATCGCCACGTAGAACGCCACCGGTACCGCCGCGAGGCACAGCGCCACCATGACCGCCCACAGCTCGCCGATCTGCATGATGAGGAACGCCGGGACGAGCAGCACGAGGGCCGAGCCGGCGGCGATCGCGTAGACGGGTTTGCGGCCGATGCGGTCGCTCAACCGGCCGATCAGGGGGAGTGCGGCCGACATCACCAGCAGCACGGGAACCGTCGCCACCGCGGCGGTGATGTTCGACACGCCCACCTCTTTCTCGAGGTAGGTGGGCATGTAACTCGTCAGCGCGTAGCCGGCCGTGTTGGTCGCCGCGACGAGCGCGATGCCGATCAGCAGAGCCCTCCAGTGGTGGCGGACGATGCCCACCAGGCCCTGACGGGCCATCGGGTCGTCGGCATCCGTCGTGACCGCTCCCGCCTGTTCGAACGCCGGGGTCTCGGGGATGCGCAGACGGAAGTAGATCGCGACGATGCCCAGCGGCACCGCGAGCAGGAACGGGATGCGCCAGCCGTAATCGACCATCGCGTTCTCTCCCGAGACCGAAGTGGTGATCGCGGTGGTGAGGGCGACGGCCGAGGCGCCCGCGGCGAAGCCGACGTACGACCCCACATCGAGCCAGGACGACCAGAACCCGCGCCGACGGTCGGGCGAGAACTCCGAGACGTAGGTGGTGGCCCCGGCGTACTCGCCGCCCGTCGAGAAGCCCTGCACCATCTTCAGCAGGTACAGCGGAATGATCGCCCACAGCCCGATCTGCGCGGACGTGGGCAGGATGCCGATCAGTGCGGTGGCCGTGGCCATCATGGCCATGGTGAGGAAGAGCACCTTCTGCCGCCCGATGCGGTCGCCCAGGGGGCCGAGCACGAAACCGCCGAAGGGGCGCACGAGGAAGGAGATCGCGAAGCCGAGCAGGGTGACCAGCAGACCCCAGGGCGCGGGCACGTCGGACGCGAAGACGACGGTCAGCGTCACGGCGAGGTACCCGTAGATGCCGAAGTCGAACCATTCCATGAAGTTGCCGACGACGGTACCGCCGATCGCCGTGCGCACGCGCTTCGTGTCGACGACCACGACGTCGTCGACCTCGAGCCGAGGGGAGCCGGATGCCGAGGAGGATTTCTCGTTCATCCTTCTAGCGTTACTCCGATCCGCCCGTCGTTTCCAGTCGGGGCGGCGCGGAGGGCGCCGTGCTACCGGAAGGCGAGCACCTCGTCGCCCCACGCCTCGCGCAGCTCGTGGTCGAGGTCGGCGACGACCCGATCGCGTCGGTCGATGACGAGCGTCTCGCGCGGGTCGGTACCGTCGCAGCGGAACGGCTGCCAGGGGACCGCGTCCGGCGCGTCGGGGGAGTCGCCGCGGGCGAAAGCGACCCACCGCGCCTGCATGCGCGCCGAGATCTCCTCGGCCACCCGTCGGCCGCCGAGGCGGAACGTGAGGTCTTTCGGGCCGCTGACGAGGTTGCCCCACAGGTAGGGCAGCTCACTGGCGTGCGTGGCTCCCAGGCCGATCAGGCGCAGGAAGGGGGCGGCGTGATCGAAACGGTACAGCCACACCGGTGCGACGGCGGAGTGCCCCTCCGCCAGCCACAGCGTCGGCAGGCGGAAGCCGATGTCGCGCGCGACGCCGAGCCCCACGGCGCGGTGGCGCACGTGCTCGTACGCGGTCAGCACCTGCTCGCGGCTGGGCAGCTCGACGCCGGGGTTCTCGGCCGCCATCGCGGCGAACATCTGCTCGAGACGGTCCCCGGTGATGGGGATGAGCGGCGACTTCATGAACGAGAACAGCGACGCCTCGTCCTTGTTGGTACCGATCATCAGCGGAACGGGCAGACCGCGGCCCTCGCGCAGCACGGTGAGCGGCGCCTCGGGCAGCAGATCGCCGTCGACGACGGGCGCGAAGGCGAGCGTTCCGGGGGCGGTGGTGGGCACCTCGGCGTACACGGTCTGACCGGCCTCGACCACGCGCTCGACCGCGATGGCCCGGACCGCATCCGCCGCCCGCGGATCGGCCGGATCGATCGAGAGCAGTTCGAGGAAACGGGATGCCACCCGCCGCGCCCGGTCGGGACCGTACATGCTGGACGCGGGCGACGACTGCGCGATCGCCCGGTGGAACAGACCCGCTGCCGACGGCGTCGCCAGGAGCGTCGTGACCAGACCGCCACCGGCCGATTCGCCGAAGACGGTCACCCGTTCGGGATCGCCGCCGAAGGCCGAGATGTTGCGCTGCACCCAGCGCAGCGCGAGCAGCACGTCCTTGAGGGCGAGGTTGCCGTCGAAGCCGCCGCCCGGCAGCGCACCCGACAGGTCGACGAAGCCGAGCGCCCCCAGGCGGTAGTTGATCGTGACCACCACGACGTCGCCGGTCGAGACCATCGACGTCGCGTCGTACAGCGGCTGGCTCGACGCGCCGAACGTGTACGCGCCGCCGTGCAGCCACACCATCACCGGGCGGGCGGGGGCGCTCTCGTCGATCGGCGTCCAGACGTTCAGCGACAGGCAGTCCTCGTCCTGCACGCTGCCGTCGCCGAGGGCGATCGCCGGGGTCACGGGCTGCGGGCAGACGGGGCCGAAGGTCGTGGCATCCCTCGTCTCGGAC
>NZ_QAJB01000072.1:0-51045 GCF_003061325.1 Microbacterium sp. HMWF026 | reverse complement strand
GTCCAATACGCCCCCCAGAGGAAGCGGATGCCGTACCCCGCCGTGAGCGCCGAGCCGACCACGATGCCGATGAGCGCCACGATGCCCCACGCCGCACCCTGCTCCGCCTCGTGCAGCAGCGCGGTCAGCGCGGTCTCTTTCGCGACGAATCCGAGGGTCGGGATGACGCCGGCCATCGAGGCGATGGCGATGAACGAGGCGGTGGCCATGACGGGCGCCTGACGGCCCAGCCCCGAGAGCTGGCCGATGTCGCGGGTGTTCAGCTGGCGGTCGATCACGCCGACGACCAGGAACAGGCACGACTTGAAGAGGGCGTGACTCAGCAGCAGGGCGACGCCGGCCAGCGCCGCGTCGCGCGTGCCGTACCCGAGCATGACGGTGAGGAAGCCCAGCTGGCTGACGGTGCCGAAGGCGAGGATGCGCTTGAGGTCGCGCTCGCGCAGCGCCTGGAACCCGCCCAGCAGCATGGTGAAGACGCCGAGGGCGATGAGCGTCGGCCGCCAGAACGGGGTCTCGGCGAAACCCGGTGCAAGGCGGGCGATGAGGTAGATGCCCGCCTTGACCATGGCGGCGGCGTGCAGGTACGCGCTCACCGGGGTGGGGGCGGCCATCGCGCCGGGGAGCCAGAAGTGGAAGGGGAAGATCGCGGACTTGCTGAGGGCCCCGACCAGCAGAAGGAGGACGGCGATGTCGACCACCGTGCCGGTGGGCGGGTCGGCGAGGATCGCCTCGAGGCTCGAGGTCCCCGCCTGCACGACCATCAGCACGACGCCGATCAGCATGACGAGACCGCCGAGGGTGGTCACCAGCAGTGCCTGGAGCGCCGCTCGGCGACTGGCCGCGCGGGCGTGGTAGTACCCGATGAGCAGGTACGACAGGACGCTCGTCGCCTCCCACAGCATGACGAGCACGACGATGTCGTCGGTCAGCACGAGGCCGTACATCGCGCCGGCGAAGGCCAGCAGAACCGCCGAGAACTGTCCGACGCCCTGGGTCTTGCCGCGGAAGTACCAGCGGCAGTAGAGCATGACGAGCGCTCCCACCCCGGTGACGACGAGGGTCAGCAGCCACCCGAGGACGTCCATGCGCATCGAGAGCGAGACGTCGATGGCGGGAATCCAGCGGTATTCCTCGAACGGAATGTCGCCCGCGAACACGGCGGGAGCGAGCAGGACGGCGTGGACGAACGCCAGGGCCGGGAGGACGGCGGCGACGAAGAAGGCACGAGCGCCGATCCGCGAGACGAGCCACGGGAGGAGCAGGGGAAGAGCCGCGAAGGCGCCCAGGAACAGCAACATGTTCGGGCCTCCTCGGGGTCGACGAGCGGGTGCTCGGGCTCTCGGGGTGTCGGAACCTATTCTATGCGGCGCATGGGAGTCCCTGCGCCGCGGATTCTCATGTGCTAGGCGGGGCGGCCGTCGTGGTGCCCTCGCGGAAGGTGCACGACAGGTCGAGCCCGGACGGCGCGGCGTCCTCGAGCATCGCCGCGACGGCCTCGCCGGCCGCGCGCCCCTTGGCGGTCGCGGGCTGCACGAGCGTCGTCAGGACATGGGGCGCCAAGCCGTCAACGACCACTCCGTCGAAGCCGGTCACGCTGACGTCCTCCGGAACGCGCAGCCCCGCCTCTTCGGCCGCCCGGATGACCCCGGCCGCCAGCAGGTCGCTCTGCGCGATGACCGCCGTGGGGCGACGGGCGGGATCGGCGAAGATCGCCCGCCCGGCGATCGCGCCCTCATCGATCGAGCTCGTGGCCGCGGCCATCGCGGGCGCGTGGGGGAAGACGTCGCGCGCTCCCGCGAGACGGTCCGCCGTGACGTCCACCCGGATCAGGGCGTCGTCGGCGATCCAGCCGCGGTGGCGGGAGGTGTCGATCGGCAGCGTCACCAGGACGACGTCGCGGTGGCCGAGGGCTGCGACGTGCCGCGCCGCCGTCCGCTGCGCCTCGACGTTGTCGAGAAGCACCCGCGGGATCCCCTCTCCGGCGTCGCCCTCGACGACGACCACGGGGATGCCGCGACCCCGGACGATCTCGAGCGATTCCCGCATGCGCGGGCTGCAGCCGATCAGAACGGCGGCGTCGATCGGTGCGGTGTGCAGCGAGGGTTCGCTGACGGTCACGCCATCGTCGCGCAGAAGCAGCAGGGCGGCGCCGAGACGCGAGACGCCGTCGGCGAGACCGTCCATCATGTGCGTGGTCACCGGGTCGAGGAAGGCGGTGCCCAGATGCTGGTCGAACACGACGCCGACGATGCCGGAGCGTCCGCGGCGCAGCGAGGCCGCGCGCGGATCGGGTCCGGTGTAGCCCAGCGCTTGTGCGGCTGCCAGGACGCGGGAGCGCACGTCGGCCGAGGTGGGCGTCTTGCCGCTGAAGACCACGGAGGCGGTCGAGGGCGAGACGCCCGCTTCTCGGGCGACGTCGCTGATGGTCGCGCGGCGGGTGCTCACCGGGTGATCGTAACCCGCGCCGCCGCGCATTCCGAATCGATTCGATCCGCGTCGAATCGTTTCGCTACAGTGTGCTCATGCACTCCACGCTGACCCGCTCCCAGCTCGTGCGCTGGCACGTCGCGATCTGCGCCATCTTCCTCGCGAGCGGGCTCAGCATCTCGACCTGGGCGTCACGGGTGCCGCAGATCCGCGAGTCGCTCGGCATCGAGAACTCCGGGGTGGGCCTGCTGCTGCTCGGCATGGGCGTGGCATCCATCATCGGTCTGTCGGTGGCACCGGCCGTCATGGCGCGCATCGGCGCGCGATCCGGCATGCTCGTCGCGCTCGTACTGGTGGGCGTGGGCCTGGCGATCATCGGATTCGGCGCCGACACCGTGCAGGTCTTCGGCGTCGCCCTGGTGGGGCTGGCGCTGTTCGGCTTCGGCAACGGCGCGGTCGACGTGATGATGAACGTCGAGGGCGCCGCGCTCGAGAAGGCCACGGGGCGCACGATCATGCCGCTGCTGCACGCCTTCTTCAGCTTCGGCACCGTCATCGGCGCGGGTCTGGGCTTCGTCGCGGTGAGCCTGCGCATCCCGGTCGTGGCGCACTGCGTCGCGATGGGCGTCGTCATCCTCGTCGTCGCGTTCGTCGCCGTGGCCAACGTGCCACGGACCGAGGCCGGCCTCGACGCCCCGGCCGACGAGGAGCGCCGGCACTGGCGCGAGCGGCTCGCCGTCTCGCTGCAGGCCTGGCGCGAGCCCCGCACCTACACCCTGGGCGTGATCATGCTCGGCATGGCCTTCGCCGAGGGCAGCGCGAACGACTGGCTCCCCTCTGCCGTCGTCTACGGTCACGGCGCGCCCGAAGAAGCCGGTCCCGCGGTGCTGGCCGTGTTCTCGGTCGCGATGACCCTCGGACGCATCGCCGGCGGACCGGTGGTCGATCGACTGGGCCGCGTGCTCGTGCTGCGCGTGCTGGCCGGCACCGCAGCGGCGGGCCTGCTGCTGTTCATCCTCGCGCCGTTCGGTCCGCTGGTGTTCGTCGGCGCCGCGCTGTGGGGCCTCGGCGCGTCGCTCGGCTTCCCCATCGGCATGTCGGCGGCCGCCGACGACCCGGCCAAGGCGGCCTCGCGCGTCGCGGCCGCGGCGACCATCGGCTACGTCGCCTTCCTCTGCGGCCCGCCGATCCTCGGGTGGATCGGCGACCACATCGGCCTGCTGAACACCCTGCTCATCGTGGTCGGGTTGATCGTGGCATCCGGTCTCTTCTCGGGCGCGGCCAAACCGCTCGCGGTCGAAGCCGCCCGCACCGCCGAGCCCGCGCGGCGCGATTAGGCTCGTCGGGTGCGTCTCGTCATCGCCCGTTGCTCCGTCGATTACACCGGCCGTCTCAACGCGCATCTGCCCCTCGCCACCCGTCTGCTCGTCCACAAGAACGACGGCAGTCTGCTGGTGCACTCCGACGGCGGTTCGTACAAGCCGCTGAACTGGATGAGCCATTAGTGTTGTATGTTTCCAAACGACGGCGCTTCGATGCGTCGAGTTCGGGGATGACGGTTGACGACGGCGGCAATCTACACACGAATCAGTAGCGATCCTGGTCGAGAAGGCATCGGCGTAGAGGATCAAGAACGTCAGTGTCGAGAACTGGCGGCTTCCAAAGGTTTACAAGTAGTCGAGGTCTACACCGACAACGACAAAGGCGCGTCAGAGAAGACCCCCTCCACCAAGGTCCGTGACGACTACAACCGGATGCTTGCCGATGCCAGAGCTGGCAACTTCCGCTTCGTCCTTGCCTACACGGCTTCCCGATTGACTCGCAGGCTAGAAGAGCTGGACGACTTCGTGAAGCTCGCACAGCCGCCCTACGGAGTTCGAGTCCTCACCGTGGGCAGTGGTGACGATGATCTGACTACTGCCGACGGCCTCATGATGGCTCGTTTCAAAGCAGTCATTGACGCTGGTGAGTCCCATCGAATCTCTGATCGAGCCAAATCCTCGCACCTCGCTCGTGCTCGGAAAGGCATGCTCCGACGCTCGCCGTGGAGAAGTTTCGGCTTCCAAGAGGACGGGATAACTCATCACCCCGACGAAGCCGCTCTCATCAAGGAAGCCGTAGACCTCATCAAAGGTGGAGCGGGCCTTCGAGAGGTAGGAAGGCTCTGGGAGAAGCGAGGGGTCAAGGGAACACCAGTCTGGAAGAAGGGTCTCGCTAAAGGTGAGCGAGTACAGCGGACCGAGTGGTCGCACTCTGATGTCAAAGAGATCGTCTTCCGATGGAAGAACGTAGGCATCCGCGCGCGCTACGGTGAACCCGTTGTTGTCGACGGCGAGTACGTCAAGGGTGAGTGGGAGCCCATCTATAGCCTTGAGGATCGTGAGGCTGCACTTGAGAAGATCAACACAAACTATGTGAAGCCTTACAAACGAAGCACCAAGGGCGTCCTGTCCGGCATTCTCGTCTGCGGGAAATGCGGTCGTAACCTTTACGGCAACTCAGGTTCAGGGCGAGCCAACCCCTTCTACGTCTGCACTGACGGCCGAAAGTCTCATCTTGGAATCAGCGCACCGGCGCTTGAAGAGTACGTTCAGAGGGTTGTCTTCCGGTACGCCATGGAGCGTGCCTACTACGGCGAGGAAGAAGCCAAGAAGCAGCTCATCCCATGGCCCGGCGAAGAACGACTAAGCGTGATCGCCGCCAAAAGGGAGGAACTTATGGCTGCGTACAAAGCGGGAGCCCTCTCGGGCAGCATCGTCTTCCCAACCGTTGAAGAATTCCGCATCGAAGAAGTCGAGCTGGTCAAACAACGGACCCAGCACTACGCCCGACAGATGCCGACCGAACGTTTGATCAAGCATCCAGTAGAAGCCATCCAACTGCTCATGAACTTCCACAACGAGCCGATTGAACGGCGGCGCGTCGCCCTGAGAGATGAGCTTGAGCGAATCGTCATCGGGCCGGGTGAGCAAGGTAGACGCGGCCACGCCGCCATGGTCAAACGGGTCGAGTTCGAATGGAAAGATCCTCACCCGATCTTCAACAACCGAACTGCCGAAGAGGCTCACGATGAGCCCCTGATGGGCTTCCTCGTCCAAGAGTGGGCGAAGAAAGAGGGCGACACACCGCCACCTCGCGAAGACCGGGAAGCCTACGAGAAGTGGCTTGAAGCTCGGTGGGCACGATCCGTCGAAGCCGAGGAAGGCTTGCCGTAGCGATATAGCCCTCGGAACGACTATTCCGACAGTGTGAACTCCTTTGTCACGTTGTGTCCAACCTTCGGGTCACTGGCCCCTCACCTGACAGCTTGAGCAGGTGAGGGGCCAGTTGCATGTGCTGAACCTTGCGAGGGTTTCCTCAAGCCGCGTTAGAGAGACCTGTGGACACAATCACACGTCGAACTAGGAGTCTCCATCATGAACCTCGCCACCCTCAAAGCAAGCGCCAGCGCAGCCGCCCGAAAGAGCTACACGGTCAAGAACATGGCCGTAGCAGTGCTCACCCTCGGCATCCTCGCGCCGCTCGCAGTTCTCTTTACGACTTCGCTCACGACTCAGGAGAGCGCCGACCCTATAGAGCAGACGAGTATCCGTCTCATCGAAGAAGCTCTACCGGTTGCTCAATCAATCGATGCGCCCAGCAACTTCGAGAAGGCAACCGTGGGTGAGCGAGCCGCCTACACAATGGCCGTCCTCGACGCCATGCAGCCCTTCGACGAGACCGACTCAGCGGGCCGTGCCTATAGCGTCTTACCGTTGACCGATGACTCAGGGCAGATCGTTTTCTGCGTGGCAGTCGAGGACGGCGAAGACCTCCATACCTACGGCACCGACCCGTTCTGCAACTGACACCGCCGTAGAGAACCCCCGCCCGAAGGAGGGCGGGGGTTTTTCGTGAACGCGTTAGAGAACTCTTTGACACGACGAGCGATCCCCGGAGGAACCATGAGTAACAGCGACATCAATACCGACACCGAGGCGGGGTTCACTCTTCTGGAGATGGTAGTGACCATGGGGCTTTTCGGAGCACTCACGATCATGGTCTTCAACCTGTTCTCTACGTCAATGGAAGTAAGCAAGAACGCCGCTCAGCCGGTCAACGACTACATCGACGCACAGCCCGCCTTGGATGCACTGAGTGAAGCTGTCCGTAACTCGCCTGACATTCAACCCGCCGTTGGAGCCGATGCCCTCTTCGTCTTGGACCAAGAACGGAAGTACAGCGTTTGGCGTGTGACTGATGCAGGACTTACCAACGGGCTTCGCACTTTCAAGGGTGTTCAGGAAGCTCAATTCGAGGACATAGATGGACTCACAGAAGTGACCCTCACTACTAGGAGCGGCTTCACTACTTCAGCCCGTCTCGGATCTCGCTTCCCTCGGACCGAGACCATGTTCTCCAAAGCCTTCATGGCTGCATATATGCCCGCCAGCTGACCGACGCACTAATCTCAATCACTCGTTAGAGAACTCCTTGTAAGCGTGGAACTACGCCAAGAGCTCAATCAAGGAGAACAGCATGAAAATAGGCCAGCAAGAAGAGGCCGAGAGTAAGCAAGAAGGCTTCACTCTCATTCAATTAGTGATCGTGGTCGCGATCATCGGCATTCTGGTAGCCATAGGTATTCCGGCTTACGGCGGGATTGTCAAGGAGACTCGGAAGGCTGCATATGCAGGGGAGGCTCAGAAGGTCGCCGAGACCATCGTCGCCCGATTTGTTCAAGAAGGGGGAACTTTGGCTGGAGAGAGCTGGGATAACGGTTCCTCCAACGCTCAGCTCATGGAGCGCATAGGCCGTGAGGTAGTGCACGATCTGGACCCCGAGTTCGAATCTCGGGCATGGGACGAGCCTCCTGCGAGCGGCCACTGGGTCAACCTGCAGGGCGTCGGGATCAACGGCGAATGGCCAGCATGGGAGATTGCTCCTCAGATTCAGGTCTATGACTTGGACGGCGACGTCTTCTACGAGTACGGAGGAACCCACCGCTTCGGGGGAAACTTGGAGTAAGTGCCGCTTCACCTCAGGGAACTCCCGTCTACTTCAGTGGACGGGAGTTCTTAGTGAGAGCGACCCCGCCGCATCACCGCCAGCGGAAACCACCCATGGCGCGGTTCAGCAATGGGTGGTTCAGCGTTCAGGCAGAGTCGGTGACCACAAGGCGTCTACCGGTGGTCTCGTCGCAAGCCTTTGAGGAACCGGTTATGGTTCCAGCCCATGACCATCCTCAAGCGGTTCGTAACCATTGGTTCGCTGTCGATCCTTGGTCTGTTCGGAATCTTCGTGGTTTCTACGCCTTTCTTGCGTGAACCACCCACACCCGTGGTCAACGTGACCATCGAGCCGCAACCACTGAGCGAAGACCAGCAGTCGAGCCGTGACCACGAAGAACCCACCGGCGAAACCACTGAGGACGGTGGCGTTACCACTTCCCCCGCTTACCAAACCGGCGAACGAACCGGCGAGCAACTGAACCACCTGTGGACGGAGACCAAAGACTTCACCCGTGGTCTCTGGTTCACCCTGACCGAGAAGGAGTAAGACTATGGCAACCATGAACCGCGAACAGTGGGAGAACTCTGAGGACTGGCGCTCCTTGGTCTCGCCCGCAAACCACGAGAAGTTTCTTGAGACTCTGGCCGAGAGCAAGCGCGAGGGCAAGGAAGTGAAGCGGGTGATCGTGGTCGGCGGGACACCCATCGTCTACGACGTGAGCGACTGAACCAACCTCCTTCGCGTGTCATCCCTCTGCGAGGATGAGCCCGTGCAGAACGACGACAGCCTGAAGTGGGAACGCTACATTCTCGATCTCGTCTACGACGGCGAAGGGGAGTTCGGAGTCGAGCACGCCGACTCACCGGACTTCAAGATGACCCGCAACGGCTACACGTTCGGCGTCGAGATTACGGAACTGTTCAAAGATGGTTCGAGTGCCCGTCTCGTCAAGCTGCCGGACTACATGCAGCGCCTCATCGACGGCGAGCGGCCCGTCCACAAGGACGACGTGAAGGGCATCAACGTAGCGACTGTCCGCATCGAAGATCCGGACGGGACAGTCGTACACGAGGACCTCAAGGTCATCATCAGCGAGACCGGCTCACTGCGGGATCACGCGGACGCCCTCGCTGAGCACATCGAGAGGAAGAACGACGCCTTCCAGGGCTATGCCCACTCGGTGGGTCACATCGACCTGCTCATTGGTGACCACTTCTCAAGCGGAGAGTCCATTGGCGAGACGTACTCGACCGCGGAGTTCTTTACTCCCCGGCTTCGGGAAGCTCTTCGGGTGTCACCGTTCCGCGAGGTCATGCTCATCACGAATCTGCTTTACGACAACGCGGCATGGGTGCCGCTGCGCCAGCTCGAACTCATGGAGAGCTTCATGGTCTTCGTGTACTGCATCTACCAGAGCCAAGAAGCGCTGGCGCTCCTCGAGGAGGCGGACGTAGTGCACCTCTATGCAGACGAGATGGACGCTCACGGCACCCCCGTGACGCTGCGATCCGAGAACGGATTTGAGTTCGCCGCTCGTGGTAACTCAAGCGTGGCGTATACCCCCAAGGACGGGACGATCGTCCACGAGTATGGGGACCTGCCGGTGGACGACATCGAAACGGTCCAGCGGCGTCACATCGATCTGCCTGAAGAGGTTAGGTCCTTCATTCATGAGGAGTACCAGCGCGCCCGTGACGGAGGGGCGGGGTTCGAAAGCGAGTACATCAGGAAGGTTCGTGATGCCGTGTGGCCGTTCGACACGGCCAGGCGAACGCAGTCTTTCGAAGCTACGGCCATCGACCCTGGCACTTCGGGCCAAGGCCACGTAGAGGGCGCTGGCTCGCAGTCTCCCGAAGCTTCCTGAGGGGATCGATACGACATGTGGCCAAGCAGCCGAGAAGCGCAGATCACGTCCTAGCGTTTCGCCTCACCGACTATGAAGGGCGGTCCAGTTGGACCGCCCTTTCCGATAGTTACTCGTGGATGAGGAAAGCCTCCCCAGCAATACGACATAAGTTGCTGGGGAGGCTTTCTGCTTTGCTCACTTCCTGTCTGGGTGAGTGATCTTAATAAGCCCCAACTGCCGTAGCTCCTGCTCATCACCCGTCCACATGCGAGCCAGGTCCGCGTGGTCGATCCCGATCTTTTGTGCGAGTTGGGTGGAGTTGCCTGAGAACTCTGAGGGCATCTGATAACCAGCTTCCTCAAGTCTTTTGGTGACCCCGAAGTGAGTCCTCTTGCTACCCCCGTAGGTCGTGAACTGATCACGGGCCTCGTATCCCTTCTTCAGGGCCGCGAACCTGTCCTTGAACCGCGGCTTGCTTCCTCCCTGGCTCTCCGGTCTTCCCTTGGCTGCTAGCTCTGACGGATGAACGCCTAGGAACATCGCTTGCCGAATCACGGACCAACCGGTAGCCCTCTGCACATCTTCATAGCCGAACTCGTGTACGCGCGAGCATCGGCCGTCGGCGCAGTCCTGGCAGTTGCCAAAGATGTTCAACCATTCCTCTCGGTTGAAGGGGTAGTCGCTGGCGGGCATCCAGCCGCCTTTCCCGTTTCCAATTTCCATAGCCTTCTCCAAATTGAGTTCACTCACTCGATGAACTCGTTAGAGACGTCTCTAACGCGGCTTTGAGAAGACATCGGGGAACAGGCCTCGATAGACCGCTCAAGCCATCCACGAAGGAGACACCATGACTACGCCATTCCCCGACCTGCCCAGCACCGAAGAGCTATTCGATGAGCCGACCGCTGAGATTGTGAGCACCGAGCCGCCTACCGACAATGAACACGAGCACCTGACCCTCACTGCATATGCTCGTAAGCTCGCTCAAGACCTCAAAGCGGACATCGATCGCCGTGCTGACCAGGCGGAAGCCGAAGGCAACATTGAGCTTGCTGCCGACCTGAGACGAATCCGCTGAGGAGGCCACCATGGAGAACTTGAACGCAGATTTCGCCGCCTTCCTCAAGAGTGAGGAGGCCCGCAAGGAGCCGATTGACACCGGAGACTGGCGCAAGCGCATGGCTGATGATGCCAAGAAGAATGGTGACCTGAAAGCCGATGCAACCCCGAACACCACCCTGGTGAACAAGTACTGGGACGCCACACCCGATGAGGACAGCGCCTAACACCTCATCTATTGATCGAGCACCCTAGGAGGCCGGTAACCGCATAGTTGGTTACCGGCCTCTTTCGTGATTTCTGAGCGGTGCGCTGGTCGTAGCGTAAGAATCCTCGCGGTTCTATGGGACAGAGGTAGCGTTCATGAATGCGATACGCGGTGGCTTAGACCATGCCTATACAATCCCTACGCCACGCGAATGCAGACCCCGCGGTAATCTTGGGAATCCTGCCGTCAGCTTCAGAAACCGTACCTCTCCAAAACCTCCCAACGTTCGATACCGTCACTGCGACTCCCACTGTCTGTGCCAAGGGATTCTAGAAACCGTCGAAGACTCCTGATCACCCAACGTGTGACACCAAGTCCCCCTCCACAGCAGCAATGTGCGACACACTCCCAGACCCCGCACCTCAACAACGTGTGACACGTTCCCACAGACCCCGCAACCCGAAGACGTGTGACACGTCCCTGAACCGATCACCTGAAAGACGTGTGACACGTCCTCGCCTCGGTCGTCAGCAGCGTGTGACACCTTCCGGCAGTTCGAACAACTGCGGGCAGCTTCCGTAACTCACCGTTTACGGCTACACCCTTCGTCCAAACCATGACGATGTGCAACCGATGGTCGTAGACAACAAAGATGTTTGCCTACTGACTACCTGATCTATCTGGGGCGACGAGGAAGTCCGCCCCAGACCCTCCGTTCCTAAGAACGGCGAGCAGTGCTCGCTGGGCCACGCAGGTGGTCCTTTTCTTTTTTTCTTTGCGTATCGCCATGGGAAGGGTCGCGTATAGACCTTTCCACGGTGCTCCGTCCTGCGTGTCGATATATGACCCATCACCCACACTCAGGAGACCACCATGACTCACGAACGCCGATGCTCACTGCCCGAATGCGACAACAGCCTCTACAGCCGAGGCTTCTGTCTGAACCATTACAAGCAAGCTCGAAGGAGGGGTGAGTTCCTTTCGGAGGAAGAGCGATCACGCATCTGTAGCTTGATGAATTGTGAGAAGTGGGTCAGCTATCCAAGTGAACGCTTCTGTTCGGCCCACCACTTTCGCATGATGACCTACTCGATCAGCGCCTCTCAGCAAGAAGTGTTGGTTTCACTCTTCGATGGTCAGTGCTACATCTGCAAGGCCAAGGCTGGTACAGACATTGACCATGACCATGCTTGCTGTGATCGCAAAGGCAGTTGCGGCAAGTGCGTTCGCGGCGTGCTGTGTGGTTCTTGTAACAGGCTTCTCGGAGTCGTCGGCGAGTCGGTCGATCGGCTGAACAAGCTCGTCGCGAGGAAGCCTGAACGAGCCGCCATCTACTCAGCTGCCGTCACCTACCTAGAGGCGGGCGCGGGGCGGGACCGCTTTGCGAAGCTCCTAAGCGAGGCTCAAGTTTCTAGCGGAGCACGTTAGAGAACTCTGCAATCGACCTCATCTAGGAGAAACATCATGAAGCTATGGAAAGGATTCGCTGCCGCGGCACTCGTGCTGGCGGTGGCACCAATTGTCGGTGTCACCACATCCGGCTCAGCGGAGGCGGCGTCACCAACAGTGGTGAAGGCCGCGGCCACCTCCTACAACCCGTCATGCGAAAACCCGGACGGCTCATACAACGGTGGCATCTGCGAGAACGATGGGCTCCTACGTCCTGTCCTGAAGAACGAGGCCAACCCAAGCTTCCCGGCGTCAGCCGCGGGTGATCGCGTGAAGGTAACGGTCACCCGCGATACCCCGACCTACCCTCACCCTGTTTACTACGTGCAACCTGGTCAGACGATGATGACCCACACAAGCGCAACGGCCTCTCTTAAGGCTTCGATGGACTTCGGCTACGAGCAGTGCGTAGGGCCGCAGGGCCAGAGTGCCGCATATTGCGCTGGCTACTACAGGAACATCCCCGCGATACCCTACTTCGAGATCCTGCCAGCCTCCGAGCGCTTCCCGAAGCTGACCTTTGAGACTACTTGGCAAGGTTTCCTCGATAACACGAGGACCGTCTACAACGATCAGACTTCTTCGCAAGTCGTTGCTGAACGGATCAACTGAGGGGCTTCAACAATTGGGAGGGGTGCGGTCTTTGGATCGTGCCCTTTCTCGGTTGACTGGCGGAGACACTGGTGGTTGACAGTTGGTGTCAGCAGCGAAGGCACGGCTGTGGACGACGATCTGAGCCGTCCTGATGGGGAACGCATGATTCCGCAACCGGTCAGAGCTAGACGCGCAGAATCGATCCTCTGACGCCCCACGGCGATAAAGGACTGTGAGTGGTTCGTTCAATGCGTGGTGGCGGCCTCGATCACTCACCTCCCTGAAATAACGCGTAGCTTTTCTCAATCACGCGTTAGAAATAGCGTATGAACGGGAGTCGGAGTCCGGCGAGGTTGCGACTCCCGTTCATACAACAACCCTCGTAGGAACACTCGAGACCCTGCGGGGGTTTTTGTGTTGGTGCTGCCCACGAGGATTGCTTGATGTTAAAGTCTGCTCATGGCTACCCGTACCGTCCTCATTGACGACCTTGACGACTCAATCACCGACGACGTTGAGACGATCACGTTCTCAGTCGGCAAGCACAACTACTCGGTTGACCTCGGAGCAGACAACCGAGAGAAGTTCTACAACGCCTTGGACCCATTCATCAAGGTGGCTGTCAGCGGCAACAACCCCTCCTCCACCTTGAAGCGCGAGGCCGTTCCCGCTAAGGAGATCCGCGCATGGGCGAAGCAGCAGCCCGAGAAGATCAGCAGCCTCGTGAAGTCTGACCGAGGCGCTGTCCCCAAGGCTGTCATCGCCGCCTACAACGAGGCCAACGGCACCAAGTACTGACCTCATTTACTGCGAACAGCCCCCGAAGTGAATCGGGGGCTGTTTCCGTTGGCGCGAGCGATTGGCCCGTAGACCCCATCGACACGTCAGAGCGCTGGTTCGGTGTGCTGCAACTTATCCACAGCTGAAGGCAGTGCTTCCGTCAACAACCTTGCATCGACTTCACCCGCCCGTTCGAGAGCATCCGTCAAAACTTGAGCAAGCCGTTGCCGAGCCTGCTTCATGACACCGCGCTTAGCATCTTGTTCAGCACGACGAGCAGCCGTTCGAGCCTCGCGAGCCGCACGTTCTGCCTCTTGCTTCACAGCGAAGCGCACCGTCCAAGCTTCTCGTTCTGCCTGCTCAACAGCACGCCGCTCAACGTCCGCCCGCTCGATGTCTAGCGGATCAACGGCTTGCGAACCGTAGGCTTCTAGTTGGGGCTCATGGTGGTACTGGGGAACGTCTTGATCGTCGTGAGGAAAGTAGTCGGCCTCCGGTAGAGCATCATCGTGATAGATCGGAGCGTAGGCCGCCTCAAACTCTTGTGCCTTTCGCATGAGCGCATCGAGGTTCGCTTCTGGATTGGAGTCATCTGCTTGGGGAGCACGGTCTTGCTCCTCGCGCCACTCTCGCTCCAACCGTTGCCCCCGGAGCAACCGAGCCATGCTTAGATTCGCTTGCTCTTGAGTCGTCTCTTGAAGGCGGTTGTCCTCAGCCCGCGCATTGGCTTCATGGAGAAGGCGACCAAACTCAAGACCGTCATAGCTATGTTGGCGGATGTACTCGACTCGCTCATCCCGAGGCAGACGAGCTAGCCGCTCGATTAGGCGCTCATGCGCTTCCGCTATGCGAGCGTTCTCAGACGCCCGTGCTTCCCGAATCTTGCGGTCACTTTGGCTCTTCTTCGACGTATCGCGCCCCATGAAACGGATCGTAACTATAAATACATGACCAGCGCGACAGTTTCGGCGCAGCGCTATAAGAAGGCCTATGAAGGGTCAGGCAGCTTGAACGCGATCCGTGTGTGCACATTGGATGCGGGGTCGCGCCACGCCGCGAGGATCGTCTCGACTCGCCCCTCGAAGTCGATGTCCAGTTCGAGGTTGATCGTGCGCCCCTCGATGAACACGAAGGCCTGGTAGAACTGCGACGAACTCCTGCCGACCTTCTTCGCCTCAACAGTGCCGATCGCCGTGCCCTCGAACCGCACTTCCCAGCGCTGTGTCCGGTCGGTTCGGGTACGAGGAGGCAGCGGAGTCGTAGTGAGGTGGGGGGTCACGCGGGAAGGATATCCACGGCCCCCGACATCCGGCGTGCTGGCCGACGTTCTCCGCTCACCGGCCCAGCGGCGACACGTTCAATCGTCGACGGCAGGAAGCTCGCTCAGGATCGATCCTTTGACGTCTGGCGGCACCGGATGAACCGCGGTCGGCGCGATTGTCAACAGATGTCAACGACCGCATCCGTTCATGACTCCCCGAATGACGTTAGAGACTGCCAGAAATCTATTTCAGCGTAGATCGGCTATCTAGTCAGATTGTCGATATAAGGCTGTAGATAGGTAAGGGTCCAAATCTTGCCGAAACCCCCTGAGATCGAGTAACTGTTCTTCTCCTCTCTCAGGGGGTTTCTTCTTCTCCGGCTAGCCGCGTTAGAAACCATTCCGATATTACTTCTGCCGATTGGACCCGGCATCAATCTATCTAGGAGAAGAACATCATGGTCAACATTGACGCCCTTTATCGTCGCGCTCGTAGAAGCGTGATAGCTCCCGACTGGGTCAAGCCATACCTTGCCGTACACCCATCGGAAGCTCGCAGAATGCTTAAGTCGGCTTTCTTTGAGGGAGTGCTCGCCCGAGAGGAAGAGTCTGCCATTCGAAGCTTCATTGACGAACTCGCCCTAGCCGATGAGACCTCCACGGCTTATCCCACCTGGAACGAATTTGTACGCCAAGAGTTTGAGCGTCCCGAAATGTCCGAGGACGAGTGGTGTGAAGCAGTAGGCAACAGCGGATTCCCCGAGAAGAACAACAATGGAAAGAAGGACGGCAAGTGAACATGGACATTCAAGACTTACTGATGCCCGAGGCCGTGAGCGAGGACGAACAAACCAAACAGGTAGCGGCCGCGACTAACGCGGCTGCGAGGAAGGCAGCTCAAGCACGGGCCGTCCACAAGGCCAACGTGGAAGAGGAAATCAACGACTCTGCACTAGCCCGCCGCATGGCCGCGGAGCTAGGTGACACCATGACCTTCGTTACGGAGTGGAAGAAATGGGCTGTCTATGAACCGGCAGGCTTCTGGGTTGAAGCCTCGCCTCAAGAGGCCGAGCGTCGCGTCATCGAGTGGATTGAGGGGTTCGTAGAGGAGGTCAAGGAGGGTGGAGACAGCGTGGCTCTTAAGGCCGCTCGCGCCTATCTCAACACCGGCCCACGAACCAACCTCCTCAAGACGGCAGCCGCGTTCGTGAACATTTCTTCCGCTCGCTTCGACAGGAAGAAGGATCTACTACTCACCGCAAGCGGCGTGGTGAATCTACGCACCGGCGAGATCCGAGCAGCGAGGCCAGATGACCTGTTCACCAAGTACACGCCCTACGCCTATGAGCCCGGATTCAAGCACGAACTTTTGGACGCGGTACTCGGAGCATTCCCTGACGATGCGAAGCTCTACTTGCAGCGAGTAGTTGGCAACGGCCTCACCGGCTACCAACCTTCCGACGCATCCGTCTTCTTCTTCAAAGGAGGAGGCCGCAACGGTAAGACCACCTTCCTGGAGTGCCTGAAAGCCTTCGGCGGCTCGAACGTAGTTAGCCCTCCGAGCTCGCTCCTCATCGGCAACCGTGACGGAGGCGCTGAGCCGGAACTCATGATGCTCAAGGGTGCTCGGACGGCACTGATCGAAGAGCTTCCGGATGCCAAGCACCTCAACGCCCTCGCGGTGAAGCGAGTGAGCGGCAGTAAGACTCTTTCGGCCCGGTTGCTCCATCAGAACACTGAGACCTTTGAGGTCACCAACACCGTGTTCATCACTGCAAACGTGCTGCCGCGAGTTGCCGAGACCGACGATGGCACATGGAGGCGACTCGTCGTGATCCCTGCCCCGTTCAAGTTCATTCGTGAGGGTGAACCGCTCACGGAGCCGAATCACCGAAGACAGAACGACGCACTCGTGAATGCGGAAGAGAACGCCGACATCATCAAGGCGGGACTGGCGTGGGCGGTAGAGGGAGCGATGCTCTGGTTCGCCAACGGCATGAAGGAGTACAGCAACGACACCGCGACCTCGACGGACATGCGACTTCCGGACTCCGTGAGTGAAGCATCCGCCACCTGGCGTGAGAACGACGACAAGATCGGCTCCTGGATCGATGCACGGCTAGATCAAGACGCTTCGACCTTTGTCCTCCTGAGTGATGCCTACGACAGCTACAAGGAGTACTTGAAGTCCGAGGGTCGACAGGCAGAGGCCGCTTCGACCTTCCGAGTGAACTTCAACCAGAACGCAAGAGCCAAGGATCTAGGCCTCGTCGCTCTCGCCAAGGACCGCCACACCGGACTCAACCACTCGATGTGGGAGCCGGAAGAAGTGGCGCTATACGGACGGAGCTACACCGCACGAACCGCACCCGCTCAGGCAAACACAATCAGAGGAGCACGATTCAAATGACCAGCGAGAAACGCCCAGTAGGGAGACCCGCGCGCTTAACCCTTGAGCAGTGTCAAGAGGTGAGCCGACTGCACTACGAAGAAGGGATCAGCTACCAAAAGCTAGCCAATCAATTTCAGGTAGGGGTTGGGACTATTGATCGAGCCCTTAGGAAGATCGCCTCATAACCATAGTCATGTCCAACGAAAGTGGCGCTAGATCCCGGATCTAGCGCCACTTTCTCGTTTCTGTGACCAAAGACGGTCACACGGTCACGCCAGAAAAGCATGGACTGGCCGTACTTCTTCAAGCGACTGTGACCGAGTGTGACTTGATCGGTCACACCGAAAAAGCATGGACTGGCCGTACTTATCTAACCCTTTTCTACCTTTTGTGACTGTGACTTGAGATATTATTACTGGCTACGTGCATACCCGCGCCCGCATGTGTGGGAGTAGTCCACAGAAAAAAGATATTCTCGGTCACAGTCACAGATCGCGTTTTCTGACCTAGAAGGCATGGACTGGCCGTACTTTCTAGGTGTGACCGATCAAGTCACACTCGGTCACACCGTGTCAAAGAATCATGGACTGGCCGCACTTCTTCGTGGTGACCGTCTGGTCACACTTCCCCGCCACACCGAGCGGCCGTCCTCTGACACGCTGGCTCGCGTTCTGGTCTTACCAGATAGACATTGACCCGATTATGCGATCCGTGGCCGATACTCGCGGAGACTGCCGCTGGTCGCCTCTGAGAATGGCTTGATCACTTTCCGGCGGATCGCGTTAGAGACTCCATCGTCCACTCGACCCTAAGGAGACCTCATGAATGACCTCTCGTGGCTGACAGAGCCGCACGACGACTACTGGCCGCTGATCGAGCCCCACACGGCAGCGCTCGACGGCGAAGAGCGAGCATCACTCGTACGGGACGCTCTGACAGCGAACGCCATCGACCGAGCTACTATCCGCGCCGAGCGGAAGGCCCGCCGCAGCGGGACTGAGCTACGTACCGCAACGGAGCAATGGAACGATCTTGACCCCGTCCTCGAGGCTGAGCTTGCCTCCGATGAGTTCAGGAACGCTGCCGCCTATATCCACGTAAGTCGCCAGAGGTTTCCCGGTCCCCGCTACTCCCTGGAGGAGCTTGACGAGGAGTTGAACCGATGAACTACGTAAGTTCCGGCCTCAGCCCGGAAGAGCGAGAGCGACGTGAACTTGAACGTCTCCGAGACCTTCGAGAGCTTGCTCGCGCCCAGGAGTTTGCGGATGAGCGCGCCAACCTCCGCAACCGTCGTGCCGAGCGGTTCATGTGTGCCGTGGTCGGTTTGGTCGGCGGTACCTGCCTTGGCCTCCTTCACCTCTTCTCCTGACTGAGACCCCAAAGCCCCGACGTCTTCAAACACCCGCGTCGGGGCTTTGCTGTTGGCGCTGGCGGTCGCGGTTAGTAGCCGAGCAACGGCGTGGGGTCCCGTCGAGGCGTAATGATCGTCGCCCGACTCTTCGCCCGGGTGACGGCGACGTTCAGTGCGTACCGAGCCGACTCCAGATCCCGCTGTGTCGGATCGCGCTTCAGTAGGGGAGTGTGTTTTTCCTCGTAGACGATGACCTCATCAAACTCACGACCTTTGGCTCGATGAATGGTCATCACAATCAAGTCCCGGTTGCCTCGCTTGCTGCTCGTCAGTTGATACTGGAGGACTGCGGCGCGCATGATCTCCTGAGCGCCGCTGTAGGAGCCCGAGGCTCGCCAAAGCCCGGCGAGGGAGGCTTCGATGTCCGAGCCGCGCGTCACGAAGTTGAGCATCCGAGCCGAAGCGGCCATGGAGACGAGCTCCGGTGCGTTCGAGGCTGCCAGGGAGGTCACGAATGCGAGATAGTCCCCGAGTGCGTGGCCAGTCCTGCCGTGGTCGAGCGAATAGTCGACCACCGATCGGAGCGCCGTGACGATCTTGACGTTGACGTTCTTGCCCAGTCGAAGATTGCCACCATACCCCTCTAGTTTGCCCGCGAGCGTTCGAGCTGTATTAGTCAGCTTGTCCGACTTGGTTCGAAGGTAATGTGCCATTGCTTCGCATGCCTGCGCATAGCGATCGTCTGCATCCGCGTCTATCTGCAAGACGGTCGCTATGAAGATGAGAGCCGCATAGCCCTCCTCCTTCCCAGCGTGGATATCCAGTTGAAGTGCCGGTAGAGCGGGTTGCTGTTGTGCCACGCTCAAATATTCGTATACGCGACCAGATAGAGCGTTCGATGGCGTGAGGATAGCAAGCGTGCCCCCACCCTTTTTCCGCAACCTATTCAGGGTCTTCAGTACTTGTGCCTTCAGCGTCAGAAGAGGAGGGTAGTCACTCCCGACAAGTCTCACTTCCTCGTACTCGCCATCTAGCTGACCGCGCAAGACATCGCGGCCGAATCGCGTGATGGAACTACCTGGACTTCTCCAGTTCCACGCAGACAGATCTATCTCTATTGGCGAGAACTCGTCTACAAAATCCGCGAAGCGAGTATCGCTGGCGCCTTCCACGAAGTCATATATTCGTTGATCAGGGTCTCCCAGAGCAATCAGCCGAGAGTGTTGCCCCAACGTCTTGACTAATTCCCACTGATCGTCCGTAGTGTCCTGAAATTCATCCAGAACGATCAGAGGGTAGGCCGACGTGTAGGCCTTGAGAAGGGTGGGGTTGCCAGCCAGTATCCGGTTGGACAAAGCTGCAAAATCATCGAATCTGACATGTCCAAGCTGTTCGAATTGTCGAATGAACTCTGCTTTGAGGTCGACATCAACGTTATCGAGGTGGGATCGGAAAGAGTTCTGTTCTGCTTGCGACATGATGCGTACGCCACGAGGTGCGCCCAGTAGGTAACCGTGGCTTCTTAGTATTGACCAAGCGAAACTGTGGTAGGTGCCTACCTCCAACCGACGGCGGTCCTGTCGCGCCAATTGATTAGCAGCGTGCTCCGCGATGCGGTCAACCGTTGCGTTGGCGAAGCTCAAGAAGAGAACGCGTTGGTGATGCCCGCCTATACCCGACTCGATGGTCAACGCAGCCTTGCGGAGAGCGACGGTCGTCTTTCCGCACCCAGCGCTTCCGATCACTACCGCGTGACCCTGGGCCGCAAGGAGAGGAGCGACGGCCTCTTCGTAGGCTTCATCAGCGGCTGACGGCGTTGTCATCAGCCTCTTCCTCAGGTTCCGAGGGCGATTCCGCAGGAGCCTCGCTGGCCTCCTTCAAGGCTTCGAGGATCGACGTCATCGTGGCGGGGAAGTCGTCCTCTACAAGACCGGCCAATAGATCGGCGGCGTAGCGGTCGCCCTTGCCCTTCTGAAGAAGCCTCTTCAAAGCTTTCGCGTAGCTCGCATCGTCTTCCCCTTCGGGCTCACCAATATGTGAGGGCCACACTCCGACTGCTATCAGTTCGTCCACGTACGCTTTCTGAGCGTCTGCTGGAACCTCCGCCAGTACGAGCGCTTCGAATCCCGAGTACTGCTGCTCGAACGCTAGGTCCGCGCTGGCTTCAATCTCGTCTAGTCGGTCGGCCGGCTGCTGGTCGAAGACCGCTGCTACCTGCTTGTTCAGGCCGCGGAAGAACGCTGAGAATGCCGCGACGTTGGTCTCACCCTGAGCGTCGAAGATGGCCCATCCACGCGTGTCGAGTCTCGCAAACCTCTCGGGGTTTGTTCGTGCAGCTGTCTTAGACAGAGCCGCGTAGGACGCAGCTTCGGTGTCTCCTTCGGTGACGAGGACGCGCCTGGCGAGCAGTGCTTCACAGAACCGCGTACGAATTCCGGAGCGGAAGATCTTCGCCTTGAGTGAAGCAGGGAGATCTACACGCGTTCCGGCAAGGGTCCCCGTGGTGTGCTCCCGGGAGACGACCATCATCTGCTCCGGTTCAAACTCTTCCAGGACATAGGGGGAATGAGTCGTGAAGATCGCCTGCCCTCCGAGGCCCGTGATGAGATCGACCACGCGCTTCTGAGACGTAGGGGGTACTGATATCTCGGGTTCCTCCATCGCGAAGATGACGCGGCCACTTCGCTTCTCGGCGATCAGGGTCAACATAGCGATGACCAGGGAATTGATGGTGCCTGACCCTTGGTGATTGAAGGGTGCTGCGTATCCCGGCGCACCGGTGGCCATGAACGACCGCAGCACATGACGAAGATCATCACGCGTCAACTCGGAGACGCGCAGGTGGGGTGCGTCAGCCCACTCCATGGCCACGATTCGTTTCATCGCTGCGTCGATGCTTGAGAGGACGTTGCCGAACTCCGTGTTCTCGTCGCCAGCGACTGGGATAACACGCAGTCGTTCGAGGAGGTTCTCCCACATCTGTACCTCGATCTCGAAAGCACGCAGCACGAAATCGAGGAGCGATCCACGCTCCATCGACATGGCACGTGTTCCGGTACGCAAGGCACGGAGCAGGAGGAAGCCGAACTCCCGCTTGTCGACCGACTTCGCTTCTTGAGTCGGAGTCCCGGCCTCATCAACTGGGCTGCTGAACCACGTGCGGCCTTCGAAGTCGTCGTCATCTGGGTCGTAGCGGCCGATGAACGTCACTCGAACGCAAGGAACTACATCTGCGTCGGGCGTTGGCGCTGAATCCGATACCGACCCGGTGGACTCGTCCCAGAACTCGAGGTTGCCGCGGAACCGCGACTGTAGCTCGTCATCCAGATCGACAATCACCACTTCAACTTGTATCTGCGTGTCGAGGTAACGACCGCCGTAGAAGTCGTGCTCATCGATGACAGGACGGCGATGGAGCCGGTCCGCACCAATGGCCAGCTCTACAGCTTCGAGCAACGTGGACTTGCCGGAGTTATTGTCCCCCAACAAAACAGCGTTACCCGTCAGCCGAACGTCGGCCGAGGAGATCCCCCGGAAGTTGCTCACGATGACTCGCGCTATGTGCATCGGCCCCCACCTTCAGTCTTCGACGCAGCACGCCAACGTGCCACCCCTCCGAGGATTGCAGATTCCCGCTTCCTGGCGGGTTCGACGCGCGCGCCCCGACCTGTCGCTGGCGGTCACTGGATCGAGTCTCCGCGGGCTTCCCGAACGGTTCGTGTGTTCATGTGATGGCAGGTGGCTGAGCGAGAGAACGCGAGCCAGCAACGTGTTACACGTCCTCGGCGCGATATTGCCTTCAGGCAGATGGTGTCAGTACACCGCCACGAGGAGGCAGCCCATGTTCCACACCACAGCTACCGGTGCAATCGTCCCGTGCGAGTTCAACGCAGATGCTTGCTTGAAAGCGGATCACTTCGACACAATCACCGCTGCCCGTAGGGAACTACGGCTTGAAGAGCTTGAGCGATCCTGTGACGGGCCGGTAGAGCGCCTGCCCGAGCAGTGGGGCCGCCTGTACTTCCATGAGGAGCCGGTGCGTGCGCAACTTCTCTCAGCGGCACGTTAGAGAGACCTCCATAGGCCCGATCACAGGAGGACGCCATGACTCATCAATCCGAATGGACGCTCGAACTCGTTCAGTATCTATACCCGGAACTTACCGAAGCGGAAGCCAACCAAGAGCTTGAAGAGATTCGAGACATGCTTGCGCCGATTCCCTGAGCAATCACGTTAGAGAGCTATCCATGACAGTGCACAGGAGTCGCCTATGACTTAAACCGAACCTTCCTAAGCTCAGGACCCCCACCGGCTTCTTTTCCCTTCCTGTGGGGGTCTTGTTCTGCGCACTTCCGGAAACAGCTCGTTAGAGATTCAACTACCCGAACCTAAGGAGACTGTCATGGACCTCATCGAACTCATTTGCCTCGCCAAGGATCGATCCGCTGGGGAGCTTCAGGCCCGTGGTATCGACAACTACCTACTCCGCAATAGCCTCCGGGACAATCTCGTGGAATGTGGCCTTTCCTGTGACGAGTGCCACCGCGAAGAAGCATGGCGAGCGATCATCGTTCAGGCCTTGGCTCAGGTTTCCAGCAGAACTCGTTAGAGAACCACTCGTAACGCGCTACCGAAGGAGCCGCTATCGATTACTGACCCTTGCTAGCTGTAAACCCCTCATCGTTAATTGCCTGGCGGTGAGGGGTTTGTCTTTAGCTTCAGAGGTGAGCGGCAAGCGCCTCGCGCACTACCTTGAGATCCGACTCGTGGTCCTTCACGATGAGGTGGCTTCGAACAGTGAAGTAGCTCATGGGGATGATGACGAGTGACAGCCCACGAGCAGGGATTAGCTCCCGCCGCCTGTCGTCGTAGAGCTTCCGCTGAATCCCGCGGTGTACTCCCGAGACGGTGAGCATGTCCGGCTTGTCGAAGTGCTTGACGGCCTCGGTGTGCTGCTTCTCGTGGAACTCCACCACGAGCCGAAGCGAGGGATAGTAGGCGTCCACCGGTAAAGCCCTTCGATTGCCGCTCTTCGGGGAAGGGTCACCCTTCAGCCACTCGAAGGTGTGCTGTCGCCTCCCCTTCGAGCCGAGCGCCTCATCGCAAAGGTCGAGCACGTAGGACTCGTTCTGCTTCGCCATGAGCCGAGACTAGCGCGGGGTCCCGACGCTGGTACCGCATGATCGAGGGAATAGCCGTTCAGACGTGACAGATACCCCGGTATCCAGCACCACGTTTCCGTCTACACGTATCTGTTGCGATATTCACGACGGAATCGGTGGTTGCTGAAAAGACTCGTTAGAGAGGTCTATATACAACAAACCTCGCCAAGGAGTCACCATGACCACCATCAACCCCCTCTCAATCGTTAGTCCTACCGTCACCAACACCTCAACCATCTCGCCCGTAGGAAAAATCGTGCTCGCCGCAGCTCTCATAGTTCCTGCAATAGCGGGCTTCAACTGGCTCACGGATGCGATCACCCATGACGTGGCGCAGACCGCGACTTGCATCACCTCGGTGACGAGTGCCAGCGCATCCGGTCGAGACGAGTGCCTGAGCAACGACCCGCAGACCGCTCGTGTGGCTGTTCAGGTCGCTGAGACCACCAAACGCTTCTGAACCCCAACAAAGGAGACCCCATGACCATCAATAGCAAGAACTTCCCGAAGGATTCAGAAGGCATCAAGCGAATCGGTTACGTCCGCTTATCCCGAGACGATGCCAAGTCGATGTCCGTAGAGAACCAGATGAAGGCTCTGGCTGAGTACGACCCCGCCATGCAGATCGTGGTTGACAAGGGCGTAAGTGGTGAGACGAACATCACGGACCCGAAGACCGCCTGGAACCGCGAGCTTATGCCTGCGCTTCAGGCCCACCCCGACACCCAGCTAGTGGTCTACACGCTCGACCGTGTTGGCCGAAAGAAGGGCAAGGTCATGAGCGCCATTGAAGACCTGATCGACAACGGCGGCACCCTCTACGTGCTGCGTGACAAGAAGCTTTATGACAACCCCGAGAACTTCGAGCAGGCAGTGCAACTCGCGTTGGGCAGCCTCGTGGACGAGAACTACCGGGTGGAAGGCACCTTGAAGACGCAACGAGCCATCGACGTGCTTAAGCAGGCGGGAGTCAAGCTCGGGGCCCCGCCTCGACTTCACGACAAGGACGTCAAGCAGATCCGCGACCTGCATGAACGCGGACTCGGCTTTGCCTCAATCGGAAAGATTGTCCGCACCCGCCGAGCCAGAGACGGCGAGTGGCAGAACACCTCACCGCGAGTCATCAAGCGAGTGCTTGATGGCACCTACGAGACCCGGGAGGAGTTCAACCGCAAGAACGGCATTGCCCGCCTGTCCATGCTTCTGTCCGAGATTGGGCCAAGGGATGCGTCATGAGCGCCGCCACTGAAGCCGTCCGGCCGCAAGGACTGGCTCACGCCCTCATCTCATCAAGCCTCACCACCGTTGAGGTCAACCACATACTCGCCACAGGAGTCATCCCCACAGAGCCCAAGGAGCAGTCATGACCACCACCGTCCCTGACTTCGACATCTTTCCAACCATCGCGCCCAAGCGAGACACCGCGCCCGCTCCACGGGTCATCGCGACAGACGTACCGCGCTTCAATCCGCCCATTGAGCGTCCTCTGCCACCGGTACCCGAAATTGTCTTCGCTGAGCCACAGCCGTCTGCACCGACGATGCCTGAACCCGTCGCTGATCCGCTGCCTGAGGTTCCAAGGCGCGACCTCCGGCTGCTCGCCGCTGAAAGGACCCTCTTCGCGAGTCTCCCGGTACGAGCCCGTCGACGCCGTGAGCATAAGCCTCCGACTCGCAGCGAGTTCAACCTCCGAGACGAAGAGGGGGCCGCACTCGCCGCCGTCATCTTCCTCATGGTGGCCATCGGCTTGATCATCACAGGGCTCTTCATGAACCTTCAAGCGGGCACGACGCAGACGGCCTTGATCAAGTCCGCGCTGTTGAGCCGCACCGCCGCGGAGTCTGGGCAGGATGCCGGTCTCTGGTCGGCGATGCAGCGCGAGTGCGAGCCAACCGTTGAGAGTGGAGAGTTCGGCTACACCTATGAGCTTTACGGATCGGACTTCAAGGTCCAGCCACCTACCGGCGACAACCTGTTTGGCGCTCATGCCGGCTGTCCCGAGACGGGTGACTACTACCTGTTGGTCAAGAGCATTGGAACGGACGGTCGCGGACGAGAGAAGGAAGTCGTGTCCGTCTACCAGTGGGGTGACGGTACCGAAGAGACCACCTTCGATTCGGAGGCTACGGAACGAGCCATGCCGAAGCTCATCACCCGTACCGAGAACTAGCCCCCGCCGATAAGAGACACGGGACAGTTGGTGTCAGAAGCACCAGAGAGGAGGACACGATGAAAGTACACACGACGGCTGACGGCACCTTGGCGCGATGTAGGGCCACTAAGCGCAAGGGCCAGGGAGTAAGCGACTGCCCGCTTGAGCAGGACGGTAGCGAGGTACGTCACTACGACAGCTTGCTCGCCATTGCCAAGGACGGCGGCGGCACGATCAAGAAACCCATTGGTAACGGTGAGCACCGCTTGACCAAGATCAGCGGCCTTCTCCCCGGCGGAGGTTTCTATGCATCTACCGGCAAGCTCAAGCGATCCTACGATGGCGGTGGCGTACTCGTTCCTTTCAAGAGCCGCTCGCTAGACCCAGCTATAAATGAATGGGCGATCCCCAAGGAACGGGCCAAATTTATCGCAGATAACGCTCCGTACGAGCTTCGCCCATTCTTCAAAGAGCTTACGAAAGAGCGGCTTGAGCGCGGTGACATCTTTGACCCTTGGCAGGCCTACTACATGCTCGCCGTTGAAGAACTGTCCCCACAACAACAGAGGAAGCTACGAGCGAGCACCGAAGACCAGATGATTGCGGTGGCAATCTCCGAACTTGCTCACCCCGACTTCGAGAATGATCAGCAGTGGCGAAACTCCATGAACCGCCGGATGATGCACGAGGCTATGCCAAAGACACTCGCCCGCTTGGAGCAGCAAGCCGAAGAAGCTCAGATCGATCGAGACTTCTTCGCTTAGCCGAAGAGCGAAGCCCCTGACAGACCGAACCTGTCAGGGGCTTTCTAGTGCTCGTAGGAGGCGCTGGATGCGAGCCTGAGCGACTTTCTCACGATGGCCGCATAATGACACGCCATCGCTGTCGAGAGTGCCAGATTGACGCTGGTGAAGGTGTCACACGTTCGTCAAATACAGCGCTTGAGAAAGATTTCTTGGAGTAGTTGCGCTCTGCTAGCAGCCGGTTACATTTCCAACTACCAACGCTTCACCCAACAAATCGATCGAAGGAAAGATCATGGCTGACACCACGAAGACCGCTGCCACTCCCGTCAAGACCGCCGACGTCAAGGACGAGGTGACGCTTCCCACCAACACGGAGATCACCCAGACGATCCGCCTCATCCGGTTCAAGCTGTCTGGCCTGCAGGCTGACGCCCGCCGCAGTCGTCCCTTCATGAGCCCGTCCCAGAACGAGGCCGTCGCGAAGGTCAAGGCCGCCGTCGCCGCACTCGAGGACTTCGCGAACTACCTCGACAAGCAGCCGTCTCACTAAGTCGGCTCCCTCCGAACCCTCGCCACGGCGGGGGTCTTGGAGCATGTGCTCGCAGATTGACAGAGTCCTAGAGCCGGTTAACGTCTGCCCTATGACCACTATCTCCTCCGGTACCCGCATCCGTTTGATTTCCACGACAGACGACATGACCCGACTCTGTGAAGGCGATGAGGGGACGGTAGACCACACCGACTCCATCGGGACCGTCCATGTTGACTGGGACAACGGTTCAACCCTTGGACTTATCCCCGGTGAAGATCGCTTCATCATCCTCTAAGCCTGAATACAACGAAGCCCACACCACGACGGTGTGGGCTTTACAGTTGGTGTCAGTTCCGGGGAAGCGTTACATCTCCTCGATAGAGGTCGCTTTCGATGTGCGATACCTTCTCACCTGTCCTAGAGACCCCAACCCACACATAGGTTCCCTCCCGATAGCTGATGGACCAACCTGCTCGGTAGAGAGCATCTGCCAGAGTCTCGTCTGCGCCGCCGGGGAAGAACGCGTCACCGGATGACGGCGGTTCGAACTCGTCCAGGATCTTCTTTAAGTCGTCCATCGACTGAGGTTTCTCGTCGATGATGCGGGCGAGCGTTCGGTCGTATGCGTCCCAGTAGGCCTTCATGGGATGGCACCGTAACTGGCTCTCGCGGTGCGTGCGACCGCAGACTCGGTGCGAGTTTGGCCAGTAATCAGGCTTCCGCGTAGCCGTTGGCCTCTTCGAACAGCCTCAGGAGTTCCTTCTTGACCGGCCCGCGTTCAGGGATCTCATGTCCGTTGGCCTGTAGCCACTCGCGGGCCTCGCGCGGTTCGTAAGCTCTCCGCTCCACTGCCGGTGCCTCAACGGCTCGCGGCGGGCGCTCCCCCGTGCCGCTCTTGCGAGCGACCCCTATGTAGGGAGCCAGCAACTCCGCCAACTTCTCCTCGTTGGTCCGAGAGAGTTCCAGCTCGTAGCTCTGGCCACGAAACGCGAACGTAACGGTACTGCCCTCATCTCCCGCGAGAACAGTTCCGTCGAGGTCGTCAATCATGTTCTGAACAAATCCCATACTCCAACCATACTCGGCCTGCCTCAGGGGTTCAATCCTTTGCGACACGCCCGGGATACAAGTTCCCTCAAACTTTCGGGAACTAATTTATCCGCGTAATTCCGGGGGTTTGCTGGAGTTTAAACAATTAGTTTGCTCTTGGAGGTTGCGCAGGGTTTAAACCTCTGGCAAACTAATTCTTGTCGGGAGGGAAAGCCGAGCAGGGTCCGAGAAATCGAATCGCGCCGGGTCGTGACACTAAACCTTCAGTCTGTGGTGAATGAAAATTTCACGTGAGCGCGACTCGAACTTTGAAAATTACACAGAGACTCAGCATCACTCGAAAACGCACTACCAGATTCGCGTGCCAACAATCTTCGGAGCATGGTCTTTACCTGAGCCTGCTCCCCCAATCAAGAGCACAACATATCCACGCAGTACGAACCCCATCCATCACATCAACGAAAGTAGAGAAAATTATGGACACACTATTTGACACCGAGCTTGAAGTTCCCAAGGACGACGACTTCGACTACATGGCCAAGATGCTCGCCTCAGACGGAATTTTCCAGCTCAGCAAAAGTGACTTCGAATGGACAGTGCTCGTCAACATCTTCTGCGAGCTAAGCAGGCTGGCGTGCACCCTCGTCGAGTTCGCGCACATCAATCATCCCGACGTGTTGCCTCAGGACGTGTCGGGCCTTCGACTCCGCGAGGGCGGCGTGATCGAGCTCGACATTGACGCAGGAATTGAGGATCAGGTTCTCACCTGCACTGTCACCGCCGAGGCTATGCCGTTTGCTTTCTTCCGGCTTCGAGAGGCTATCCAGGAGGACGCAGAAGATGCTTACTGCATGGAGTTGGTTGAGAACTTGGACAGGTTACTCGGCCACGCTCGCTCGGCCCGCGAAATTCTCAATTCTCTCACCGCTTAAGCCAACACAACTTCGGGATCAGCAGGACTCACCCTGAGTCCGTCCCGTACCCCGAGCGACCGCTCGAATCATTACAAGCACTACCTAATCGAAAGAAGAAATCATGTCGAACAACACCAACACTGCAACCAAGATCAAGACCACCATTAACGACCTCATCAAGCTTCCGGTGCGGAAGCTGTTCCCGAACGATCCCTCGAAGCTTGCTTGGACGATCGACCCGGTAGTGACGGCAGCCGAGATGAAGGTCAAGCACCGCGCACTGTACGCCAACCTCAAGGGAACCGAACGTCGTCGGAAGGTGGCGGAGTGGGAGGACGCGGAGACCAACTTCGTGATCGAGAAGCCGACTGTAGAGGCCATCGAGGAGGCGACCGAAGTGATCGATGACTTGAACTCTCGTGCGCGGTCCAGCTACGAAGCACGACGTGTGATGATCGTGCTCAACCTGGCTGGGGAGCCGTCCGAAGAGGACATCGATGACGTGCGCTTCGCACTCGGTTTCTCGCCGGAGAAGCTGAAGCAGGCCATCACCACTGGGACCATGAAGGACGACGCTGGCGTGGTTGTCAGCAACGGTGTGCCCGCCGAGGGAATCTCGGAATCCACCATCGCCTACCTGAACCAACTGATTCAGCAGGGGAAGGACGAGGCGAAGCACCGCCGTGAGCAGGCTGCCCGGAATGCGGCCGAAAAAAGCCGCCAGGAAGTCGCAGCGCTGGAGGCGTCTTTCTGAGGAGCTATCTGAGGCTTTGAGGGACCACACCTCAGCACACGGAGTCCAGTACGTGCTTGGAGAGTCCGAGCAGATCGACTGGCTCTACGAAAGCCTCTGGGGGCTCGTCCTCGAACAAGCCCCCGACTTCGTGCCCATCACCGATGACATTCCTTCGGAGTACATCGATCAGATCGAACGAGACAACAGGGTTCGAGAACTCATTGAACAAGCGGTGGAGGAGGAGCGTCACTACCTCACCTACCGTCAAGAGAAGAGAATCAGGAAGACGAAGACGCTCACCTTCCTCGCAACACCAGAGTAGGAACCGTCAAGGGGCGGGCCGTCGAGCCCGCCCCAACGATCCGCAATCCATACCAATCGAAAGGCAGAACATGAACAACGAGAGATCACAAAAGCGAAGCGGCGACCCACGAAAGCGTTGTGAACAGGAGTGGCAGCGCGAAGTCGACTTAGCAGGAACCTCCGTAGGCTCGACCTTTGCAGAAGCCTGGTCCCCCCACCTCACAACTGATGAGCAAGTGTCCCTCTTCGTGGAGGTCAACTTCTTAGCTGAAGCACTACACGATTCACTCGACGGCGAGCACTTCATCCTGGGCATGGGATGGACTCGCAGTGAGTTGATCGTTGACCTCGAATGCGAGGATGGCCAACTTAAACGGGTGGGAGTAGAACTCCCCGAGAGCAGTCAGTTGAAACGTGCACTGAACCTCACGACGGTTCAGAATCATCTACTCAACCCGCTCATTGACGTGATTCACTTCATGCTTGTGAGCCTGACAGGTGATCCCCAGAACGTCCGCAACTTCCGCAGAAGGGGCGGAAACACTCGAATGCTGAATCACCTCCCCTCCGCTCAAGAGTTGCAAGGCGAGGCAGCATGAGCCTGGGACCAAGCGAGCAGTTCACAGTGCGGGACGTGATCGAAGATCTGAAGACGCTCCCCCAAGACTCACCGATCTACTTCCATCCACCCAATAGCGACGAGTCCACTTGGGAATGGCATTTCTTCGGCGTTTACACCACAGCTTAGGCAAGGAGTAAGTGAACTCACGTGTTCAAGCGGACTGAGTCAACTGTCCGAACTCACCCAGCAATAACTAGGACAAGAGGCCACGAGCTTAGTTGCTCGTGGCCTCTTGTCGTTTCGGGACACAGCCCGTTCCGCCTGTGATGCTCGATCAGGCTTCGATACCGAGCACTGCTTCAACTATCTCAGTGGCATACAACCTACGAAGATGCGTGATGGCAATGCTCATGGCCTCATCGAGATCGCCTACGTCCTCGAGGATCCCGTCCACGATCTGCCGTATCTGCGGTACGTGCGCTTCAGTGTCGAAGTTCCCTTGCGCCCATTCATAGACCCAGTTCCATCGAAAGTAGCTTCCGTCCTGGTCCACTTTCGGGTCTCCAAAGCGAGACAAGCCATGGACGACTTCATCTTCCGAGAGCTCGGTCGCGTCCGCGATGCCACCGACCGGGAGCCAGCCGGACGCCCTGCGAAGAGCCAAGACCTCGTCGAAGGTCGATGTTTGCTCAGCGGTGACGGGGCGCTCCTCATTGACAGTCATGCTGTGAGCCTATCGAGCGCCCCTCCCTTGGCTTGTGGTCACTGCCTGAAGTAAGTAACAGGGCCGACCGCGTTGTAGAGCCACAGTCGGTCCCGTGAGGGGTCATCGAGGTAGACAGCTTCTTCGGCTGTGGTGGCGGCAGAATTGATTAGCCAGAAGGGCGTGGGCGTGTCCGCAGGGCAGTACAGGACGTGCGCTCCCTCGTAGGTGTGATGCGACACCTCTGCTTGGAAGCAGCCGTAGGCCGCTCCCGTGTCTTGAATCACGTAGTGCTCGCCCATCTGGTCATAGGTGCTGTCGTAAACGGTGAAGCACAGAGCCTGACTGTCGGTGCACCACTCGCCGTCAATCTCGTTCCAAGACCATGGCGGCGGGACATCCTCAACGGGTGGAACGTGTTCAGGAGTCACCGTCGCGGTGGCTGCCGGTGTCGGAGTAGCTGTCGCGGTCGCTACCGGTTGCGGTGTGCTGTTCTTGCTCTCCGGTGACGCAGCCTCAGCGACCGTACAACCGGTGAACAGGCTCGTTGCAATCGCGGCGACGCCAATGGCTCCCCAAGTTCTGGAAATTCGCATTTCTTCTCCCCATGAATCAACGCGATAAGTTCCAGCGCCGTTTTGACGCCGCCGCGTGGATGGCACATTAATGGGCGAAGTCGACACTCGCGAACAGCACGCGTTAGAGAGAGGTTCATAACTCACAAAGGAATCACCATGACTACTCTCGCCGCACCCTCCTCCGTCGCAAACAAGCCTCGTAAATCACGCGGTCTCATCAAGAAGAGCTTCGATGGCCTTCTCTGGGTAATCGCTGCTCTAGCAATTCTTGCTTGCTTCTCTACTTTCTCCTTTGGATGGGGACCTAAGCAGGTAGTGAGCGGTTCGATGGAGCCCACAATCATGACCGGCGAATGGACCTTCAACGTGCCTGCGAACATTGAAGACGTGGCTGTTGGAGATGTCATCAGCTATGACAACGGCCAGGTGGATGTCACGCACCGACTGGTAGCCGACAACGGTGACGGCACGTTCATCGCTCAGGGTGACGGGAACGGTACACCCGATACGACCGCCGTCACCGCTCAGAATCTTCGAACCAAGGCCATCCACGTACTTACGCCCGAAGAGGAAGAGAAGCTGGAGTTCGTGGTGCCATCGGTTTTCTACAAGAGCGAGGTTGTTGATGCGCTCGTTGACGGTGACTGGGATCGATTCAAGAACATCGAGAATAGCGTTCCGTGGGGCTTCCTGACTTTCGTCGCCGGAGTGGCACTGTGGATAACGGTCTCCACTGTGATCAAGCTCGTTCGACTTGGTATCCGCCTAATCCGTTGGATAAAGACCCGTCGTAGACGTTGACAGCTCGCGATCTGGACCGCTTGAGGTCAGGGTGACGTGATGATGCGAACTCCTCGGGTTTGGCGCGGAGGCTCGATCCAGTGACCTTTGACGACAGTTCAACCGTGACCGCCACCAGCTTCAATAGGCGACAGCCCACCTACGGTAGGCGAAGTCCGCGTCCGACTCCTCGAGAACCTTGGAGCGCACATCGGAGCTTGTGAAGTCGAGGACACGAAGCTGCCCGTCGACTCGTGAAATGGACTCAATGCGATGGAACTTGTCGCCGTAGACCTCCGCATAGCGAGCCATGCCGTGAAGTTTCCAGATGGAGTCGGGAAGCCAGTGGCCGTGCGGGTCGACAATGTTCGCGCGCACTCCTTCTTCGCTGTCCACGAAGAAGAGGAAGTCGGGTCGAAGTGTTCGCCAGTCTCCGTGGCGGTCCTGATAAGCGATGCTCATAGAGTCGCGGCCACCCGTCGGATTGCGGTACCAGCCGAGGAGGTTCCCGTGCTCCGCCTCCGCATCCAACACAGCGAGTTCATCGGGGTTGAGCTTGCCAACGGGGAACATGCCTTCCTCGTCGGCGAGCAGGTGGAGCGGCCGGCGTTCCAACATCTGCTCAGAGTCACCGACGCCGCGCTTCGTCTCTTCCTGACGGTTCTTCGGCAACGCCATTGAGATGAGCTGAGGGTCGGTGCTCATGGCTGTGATTTCCGCATAGAGACTCTGCCGTGATTCAGAGAGATCCTTAATTGCAACTCGATGCTTTGACAGCCACTCCTGCGAGATCGCGTCAGCTGCTGTGTCCAGCGCTGGTCTCGTCTGCGGGAGCATTGCCAGCGCCGCGACGCGGACGTTTGCGTCGCGGTACGCGTCTTCGTCTTCAGCATCATCAGCAAGATGTTCGACATACGTCCGGGCGATGTCAGGAGTGATCGTACGGGCACCCGAACGATAGGCATCCTGGATTGCACGGTCATCGGCGACCTCTGTCCACGACTCATCACGACGAAGACCGTGGCGAGCTTGACCCCGAACAGTACCTCCAGCGACCGTGCGAACGTCCTCTTCCGCCTTCTCTAGGTCTTTCGGATACTGTGCGGCTAGGCCGTTCAGAACTCCATGCAGGCGCTCGTGAGCAAGCTTCCCCGCGTCCGGAACAAGCCGATCAGCCGCGAGGGCGTGGGCAAGCGATGTGAGCCTCTTGATCGGGTTAGCGTGCTTGCGCGGAAGCGTCTCAGCGGGCAAGGCCGCGAACAGTTCCCACACTTCATCGGGGATAGCTGCGTTCGGCGTCATGATCTGAGGATCGATGAGTATGCGTTGTCCCGTGCCCTCATCCGAGTCCATGAGGTCACTGCCCATAATCTTTTCCAGGACGAGACTGGCAGTGGCCTTGTTGAAGCGAGGCAGGATGCACTCAACACTGTTGAGGAGATCATCGCCTTCGATGCGTCGGGCAAGGGGGGTCCGGATCATGCGTCCGAGGAGCTGCGTGATGTGGGTCTCATCCTTTGCCGGACGGAATGACACCATCACCTCCGCACGCGGGCAGTCCCATCCGGTACTGATCGCATCCTTCGCGAGAAGCACTCGGATATAGGAAGCGTCCTGCACTCGTTCCGGTGACACATAGGGCACGCTGTGCGGTCCGAACATCTGAGCACTGTGATCGCCAAACACGTGGGCGATTGCATCAGACTCAAGCTCAGGCCACTCGTCTCGAATCACGTCGATGGCGGACGCGACTTCCGCGGGGGACGGCTTGTTAGGCACCTGGAGCACCATCAGCGGCTTGATGGCCTCATCGCCCTGCTCCTTGGCGTAATTCGCCCAAGCATCGGAGAGTGACTTCACCTTTCGCACGCCTCGGCGCAGAAGCACCGTGTTGAAGTCTCCCGTCTCCGCCGGGAAGTCCAGCACGATGTCATCCTTCAGAAGACCGGACTCCTGAATGCGGACGGGGTCGACTTGTACGGTCCCCAGGTGAACGCGGTTGGACTGGACCTCCGCCGCACTCATCGCTTCCTCAAAGCGCTGAACGGTGGCGGACACGCCCCAGACGATGGGCACAGGCGGAACCCCGCTGTGGCCGTTGATCAACCGCTTGACGATGGTCGGGGTATCTGAGGGACGCTTGCCCATTCCACGGTGCGCCTCATCGAGAACCATGTAAAGGGTGAGGTCATCATCCTCGATGGTGCTGCGTAGCGTGTCCCAGAAAGTGAAAGGAACTGTATCGGGATGCGACTCCATACCGGACAAGGTATTTGCGTCATCGTGACCACGGACAAGAAGACTATTCTTCGAGAGCTTTGAGGTGTTCAGGAAGTACACGCGACCTGCTTGAAGCTTCGAATAGCGGAACGGGTGCTCGACCGTCACCAAACGATTTCGGAGGCGATCTGAGGCCTGTTCCAGGCGATGGCGAGTCTGCTGGTTGAGGGCAGGATCGTCACTAAACCAGAGGACGACTGCTCCCGGATCGGGCACCACGTTGAACTCGTCGTTGCCCCAGAACAACGCTTCGATGACCGCGGCGGCCATCACTGTCTTACCTGCTCCTGTCGTCGCTGTCAGGGCTACGGAAGAGACACGCTTGCTGGCACTCCGGTAGAAGTCGCGTGCTGAGGCAAGCTCTCGGAGGGTATCGCCGACCGCGTCTGACTGGTAGTCCTTCAGTGTAAAGCGCATCAGAAGTCACCGGTGCTTTCGCAGTTGCGGAGGTAATCCTCATAGAGCCGAACCGTCTCGATGCGTTTGAGCTCGCTCGCGACTTGCTGGTAACGCCCCTCATCATCCGTCACCACGTAGGCAATCCGAAGACCCTCCCGCCCGTTTAGCGCTTCGATGAATTCAGCGGTCTGATCAAGGTCGCGAAGGATGCCGTAGCTCTCGGCAACAGCCCAACCACCCTCAATGGAATCGATGCGCTCACCGCGGGCTCCGGCACGGAGCCAGAGCATTGGTGCGATGGCAGCGAAGGCACGGTCAGTGCTCACCATAAAGGGCGATTCGTAGGTAAGAGTGAAAAACGCTGCGTTCTCCTGGAAGCCCTCCGCCATTGGGAACTCATCCACAAACTTGTAGTCGCCCTTGATCAGTTCATTATCAGGGGTCCTGCCTGTGATGGCGGCACGTATGCGGGGCTTGGTGATCTGCTCGCAGATTCCGTGGCGCTCCCACTCTGCGTCACCTGGTCGCAAACCACCGCGGCGGAGAGAAGCTTGCTCGTCGGCCGCGACTTCATTGTTCGTGACCGAGATGCACTGGCGGCGACCGTTGTCCTGCTTGTTGAGCCGCATGACTGCGTGAGCGGTCGTTCCTGAGCCTGCAAAGAAGTCAACAATGACCGCCTCTGGCTTGGACTTCACGTAGAAGCGAAGGGCGTCCTCCACTGCGAAGAGCGACTTCGGGAACGGGAATCGGCGCCCTGGCAAGAGCTGCTGTAGGAGGTTTGCTCCCCATCGCGATGCATCATGTGACGGTAGAGTCCACATCGTCTTTGGTGTTGCTCGCTTTGCTCCCGAGCTGTACTGAACTATCACTGAACCCTTGGCGTCGCGTCCGAGGATCTCGATCTCTCCCGACTCGATTGACTCGACCGTCCCGCCCTGCAGGTAAGCGAAGGAGTGACGACCGGCGCGCGCGTTGTAGGGACCGACCTTGAGGTATCCCTTAGCAATGAGCTCGCGGCAGGACTCTGCAACAGTTCGCCACCTCCCATCTGAACCGTCGGGACGTTTTGGCGGCCATACGGCCCGCGTACCGACCGGGGTGGGAACGGTGGTCGGGTCCACATCCCAGCCGACAGCGTCGCCAACACTGTGCACGGTCTCCGTCTCGACATCTACAAAGATGGGGAAGAAGGCTCCAGGGCTCTTCAATCGGCTTGCGTTAGCCCCATATCGGGCAAAATCCGCCCAGCGAACGGTACGGTCCATGCTGACATCGCTCGCCTCCTTGTCGTTGTCGATCATCGAACGCGACCACTTCGTAAGTTCTGCGTCACCGAACACTACGAAGAAGATGTATTCATTGACCCGCGAGAACTCCGCTGTTCCCGAGGACGTTCCCTGTGGATTAATCTGCGTAGAGACCATCTGAATACGGGCGTTCGGAAAGGTTTGCTCTAGGAGCAAGCCCAACCGCAGGAATTCTTTCTCGTCGATGGTGACGATCAGGACGGAGTCGTCGGGGTTGAGTAGTCTTTTGGCCATCTCGAGGCGGCGCTGCATGAAAGCAAGCCATTTTGAGTGGCGATAGAGATCGTCGCCCTCGACATAGTCGTTGTTGTACTTCCAATCTCGCGCACCCGTGTTGTAGGGAGGATCGATGTAGATGGCGTCAACCGCGCCCTCGTGCGTGAAAGTCAACTGTTCAAGTACGTGAAAATTCTCACCGTTGATGACTGTGTGGAACGGCTTACCTTTGCCGTTTTCCACCACGCCATCAGCACGAAGACCCGGATAGATACGATCTCGAAACTCCGCCACAAGGATCAAATCGTCGAGTGCAACGTGGGCGGTCTCAAGGCCATCGCCAGCCGGAGTCGTGATGTGAGCTTCGGCCCCATCAAGCGACGTAACGCGCCAGAGACGGCGGTCACCACGGGAAGTGTCTCCTCGTCGAGGCAGCACACGTACCTTGCTGCCCTTACGGATCTTGTGGCCAGCGAGTTCCACGGCCTCTGGCGCGTGGCGCTCAAAGTTCAAGCCGAACGGCAGGCGCTTCTGAAGCGGCTGGATCTCTTCCTCAAGGTCCTTCGCGAGCTGCGGATCGAGCTGACTGGCAGCACGCAACAGATCCGACAGTCGCGACATCTCAACCCCTTTGCCTAACGAGAAGGAGCCCGCCATCCGTGCTTGCGCACGGCGCGAACTCTCTCTCAGCTTATCGATCCTCGCTACTTGATACGAAGCCGCTCAAGCGTCGGGCGCGGCGGGATGCGCCGCGCGGAAGGGGGCTGGCGTCTCAACTAGACGAAACGCGCTGGCTCGCGATCTGGACCGCTTGAGGTCGGGGTGACGCGGATGATGCGACCTTGACGAGTTAGGCGCGGAGACTCGATCCTGTGACCGCCAGCGACACGATGAATGCCGACGACGGCGATCGATCACGCATCTTGGGACAATAGGAAGGTGCGCCTCGTCATTGCCCGTTGCTCCGTCGACTACTCAGGTCGGCTGAACACGCATCTCCCCCTCGCAACCCGTCTCATCATGTTGAAAGCGGACGGCACGGTTGCGTTCCATCGAGACATACAATATTCGCCACTGAACTGGATGAGCCCGCCCTGCAGCTTGACCCGCGAGCAGCCCGACGACGTCGACGTCGAGGACGGCGTGATCGAACGGTGGCGCGTCACCCACGCCAAGACGGGCGACGCCCTGCTGGTGCGCATCCACGAGATCGTGCACGACACCGCTCACGACCTCGGAGTCGACCCGGGCCTGATCAAGGACGGCGTCGAGGCCGACCTGCAGCGTCTGCTCGCCGAGCAGGTGTCGGTCGTGGGCGACAACCTGACCCTCGTCCGCCGCGAATACCCCACCGCCATCGGGCCCGTCGACCTGCTGCTGCGCAACGACGACGGCAGCGGAACGGTCGCGATCGAGGTCAAGCGCCGCGGCGACATCGACGGCGTCGAGCAGCTGACGCGCTACCTCGAGCTGCTCAACCGCGACCCGCTGCTCGCGCCGGTGACGGGCGTGTTCGCGGCGCAAGAGATTAAGCCGCAGGCGCGCGTGCTCGCCACCGACCGCGGCATCCGATGCATCACCCTCGACTACGACGAGATGAAGGGCGTGCAGTCGGGCGCTCCGCGCCTTTTCTGAGCCTCGGACCGGCATCCGGATGCCGCCGACCCGGCGCGTGCACCCGAAGCGAGCCGACCGCGCGAGGACGCAGGGGCGCCCCCGCACGGCCGACGTGTGAGCGGCCGACGTCCGCGTCGGCCGGAAGAGGAGTGGGCGGGGTCTCCGCCCCCCGGAGACCCCGCCGATCGCGGCATCCCCCGAAGCCGGATCCGTCACCACCCGAACAACGGCGACTGGCTTCGACGCTAGATCGCCCCGCGCCGACGCACCCGGCCGGAAGGCCGATCCGGACGCTTCCGGACGCTCGGACACGCGCCGGACGCGCCCCGGCGAGCCGTCCGCACCCGCGGATCCGCTCGCTAGAGTGGCGCGAAGCGGACGACGCGGGGGCGAAGTCGCGTGAGGGGGAGACGTGACTGTTGTGCCGACGCCGGATGACGAGCCGGACTCCCTGGATCGGATCGCCGCGGATCTCGTCGCCCTCAAGGACGCGGACGGCTGTTCGTTCGCGCAGCTCGGTCGCCGCATCGGGGCTCTGCGCATCGAGCGGGGCGTCCCCGCCGAGGCGGCGTCGCCGCCGCGCAGCACCGTCTACGACGTCTTCCGTCCGGGCCGCACCTGGATCGACACCGCGCTCCTGCGCGACATCGTCCGCGCTCTCGGCGCCGACGAGGCCGAGGCCGACCGCTGGGTGCAGCGCAGCGTCCGGGTGCGGCGCAGCGGCGAGCGCGCCCGCTCCGAACCGGTCGAGGCCGACCCACCCGCGCCGCCGGTGCCCGCCCGCCCCGCGACCGGGTCGACGCTGACGGCACCGGCGCCCCGGCGGTGGGTCACCGCGGTGCTGCTGGTCGGTGGCATCCTGCTCAATCTGCTCGGCCTCGCCGTGGTGCAGGCGCTTAACCTGCCGATCTTCCTCGACATGATCGGCACGGCGGCGACGGCGATCGTGCTCGGTCCGTGGCACGGTGCCGTCGTTGCGATCGTCAGCAACATGATGGGCGCGACGGTGGGGGTGCCGGCAGCGCCTCCCTTCGCGCTCGTGAACGTGGCCGGGGCGCTGGTGTGGGGCTTCGGCGTGCGGCGCTTCGGCATGGGCGACGACATCCGACGCTTCTTCGTGCTGAACGTCATCGCCGCCCTCGTGTGCTCGGCGATCGGGGCGCCGATGGGGCTGCTGGTCTTCGGCGGCTTCTCGGGCCACGGCTTCGACGCGGTCACGTCGTCCATCGCCACGATGGGCGTGCCGCTGATCGCCGCGGTCTTCTCGGCGAACGTGCTCACCTCGCTCATCGACAAGCTGTTGACGGGGTTCATCGCCCTCATCATCTTCGTGTGGCTGCACGGGGCACTTCACCTATGCGCGGCCCATATGCCGTTGGTGGAACGTTTGAGTCCGCCCTCCCCCGCCCTCGACGCATCGGGCCGACGCGCGGGCGGATCGACGCGTTCCGGTCGCGCCCGCACCCGCACGGATCGACCCGGTCGGATGCCGCGCCGGTAGCGTGGTGCGCATGCCCGCACGCTCCCCCTTCTCTTGCGTCCTGTGGGACGTCGACGGAACGCTCGTCGACGCCTCGGAGGGCATCCTCCGCCGACTGACGATCACTCTCGAGCACTTCGGCCGGAAGCCGCCGACGCGGGGGGAGCTCTCGCGCTGGATCGGCCCGCCCATGTTCGAGTCGTTCCAGGTCAACGTCGACATGACGTCCGAGCAGGCGACCGAGGCCGTGGCCTTCTACCGCGGCCTCAACCGCAGCGAGGGCTACACCGTCAGCGCGCGCCTCTACCCCGGAGTGGCCGACCTCGTCCACGACCTGCACGCCACCGGCATCCCGCAGTCGACGGCGAGCTCGAAGCCCGAGGTGCAGGTGGTCGCGCTGATGGACCACTTCGGCCTGGCCCCCTCGCTCGAGGCCACGGTGGGTGCGTCGCTGGACGAGCGCGCCCTGTCGGCCAAGTCCGACATCGTCCGCGAGGCGCTGCGCCGACTCGAGGCCCAGGGTCTCGACACCTCGCGCCCCGTGCTGATCGGCGATCGCCATCACGACGTCGAGGGCGGACGGGATGCCGAGGTGCCGGTGATCTTCGTGCGCTGGGGCTTCAGCTGGCCCCACGAGGCCGAGGGCGCCCAGGCGGCGGTCGACGACATCGATCAGCTGCGCGCGCTGCTGCTGGTGGACGCAGAAGTCGCGGTCGGTGACTGAGGTCCCCTGGCTCGTGCCCGTGGCGGTCGCCCTCGGCGTGGTCGCGGTGCTGGTGCTCGCCGTCGTCGTCGCCATCCGTGTCGTCCGACGCTCTCCGGGCATGCGAAACGCGGCGAGCGCCGCGCTGGCCGAGGCGATCGTGGCGCTGGGTGAGCTCGACGACGCGGTCGACGACCTCGATGTCGCGTTCGAGGCGCTCGACGCGACGGACGCGAGCGATCTGCCGGCCGACCTTCGTCGTGCACGGGCGACAGCCCTGCGGACGCGGGACCGGGGTTTCGCCGATGTCCTCGATCTGTCGGGCGACACCTCGGTCGCGGCATCGCGCCGCGATCGTGCGCGGCAGCTCGCTCAGACGTTCCGCACGCAGACCGAGCGCGTCCGGGACGCTCGTACGCAGCTGTCCGCGTGGGCCCGGACGCACCGCGAGGCCGCCGACCTGCGCGCGGCCGCGTTGCGGCGACGCGATGCCGTCGTCGTCGCGTCCGGTGACCCGGCCCCCCTGCTCGCGACCCTGCGGGAGCGATTCGACCCCGCGGACCGTAGCGAGGCGGAGCGGGCGGCGGAGGCGGCATCCCTCGCCCTCTCCGCGGTGGACGCCGCCCTCGAGCACGACGACGAGCAGCACCTGATGGTCGCGACGCGGGCGCTCCGCCGCGCGGCGCGCTGCCTTCGGGCCGTCGAGGACGAGCACCGCATCGCCCTGCAGGCGGCCGAGAACGCCGCCGGCGAGATCGCCGCGGCACGCGCCGAGATGACGGATGCCGACACCGCCGCCGCCGCTCGGCCCGAGGCCGGCGCCCCCGACGCGACAGCGCGCCTGCGCACCGCGCGCGACGAACTCGACGCCGCCGCCACCCGGTCGGTGCGCCGGCCGCGCGAAGCGGTCGCCGTCGTGGCCCGTGTCCGTGCCGAGCGCGACCGCGCGGTCGGTGAGGCCCTCACCCCGCGCCGCCGCGTCGAGGCCGCGCGTGCCGCACTTCCGGGAACCCTCGCCTGCGCGCGGGCGGCACTGGCCACCGCCGAGGCACGAGATGCGGCCGATGGCATCCACCCGCCGATCGCGCGGCGTCTGCAGCTCGAGGATGCCCGGCGACGCCTGGCGGTCGCGCGGGCCGAGACCGACGCCGCGCCGGCGCTCGAGGCGGCCCGCGCCGCGTGGCGGGCCCTGGCCGACGACTGACCCTGCGGCGCGACGCGGGTGTGCCCTATCGTGGGCGGCATGGGGCGGGACGGTGCGGCGGTGCGGCTGCGTCTGCTCGTGCGGCGCGTTCCGGTCACCCTCGGTCTCGGCGTCGTGCTGCTGCTGGTCGGGGTCGTCTCGGGTGGACTGTGGACGCCGTTCGAGGCATCGGATGCCTTCGTACAGGTCGCCTACGGCCTGCCCGCCTTCGCGGAGGGACGGTGGTGGACCCCCTTCACCGGGACGTTCTTCGTCTCGCAGCCGTGGGTGTACCTCGCGGGCGTCCCGGTGCTGGTCGCGATGGCCTTCCTCGAATACCGTCGCGGCTCCCGGGTCACCGCGGCGCTCTTCGCGATCGGTCAGCTCTTCTCGGTACTCGCGGCGGCGGGCCTGCTCTGGGTCGGCGCGCTGCTGCCCTGGTCGTGGGCGCAGGAGCAGGCGACGGCCCTCGACGTCGGCCCCTCGGGCGGGATGTTCGCGTGCGTGGCCGGCGCCCTCGTCCTGCTGCCGTCGCCCTGGCGACTGCGCGCGTGGACGGTCTTCATCGCCGTGCTGTCGGTCGCGTTCATCTACTACGGGTCGCTGCCCGACCTCGAGCACGTCCTCGCGGTCGGCCTGGTCCTCGCCGTCGATCGGTCGCTGCGTCCGCAGCGGGTGAGCGTCCGCGAGCAGCGACTGCTCGCCTTCGTCATCGTGTGCGCGCTGGGCGCGATCGAGATCCTCGGCTACGTCGCGCCGATGACCGGCCCGTTCGGCTACTCCGCCTCCGTCTCGGGCTCGTGGGTCGACGTCGCCGTCAACACCGCCATCGTGCTCGTCGTCGCCACGGCGCTGCGTCGCGGGCGCCGGTGGGCGTGGGTGGTGGTGCTGATCTACAGCGCGCTCAACCTCGCCCTGATCGTCCTGCTCATCGGCATCCTGGTCCTCATCGGCGTGACGGGCCTCGAGGGTGACCTGGATGCCGACGTCACCAGCGTGCTCGCCTCGTCGCTGCTGTGGGTGCTGGCGTCGGTGTACTTCGTGCTCGTGCGGTCGGCGTTCCGCGCCCGCCCCCGGGCCACCCTCGGCGACACCCCGGCTCCGGACGGCGACGCCGTGAAGGACGAGCTGCGCGCCTCCGGCGGCGGCACCCTGTCGTGGATGACCACCTGGGAGGGCATGACCTACGCCCGTTTCGGCCGCGGGATCGTGGCGTATCAGCGGCGTTCCGGCGTCGCCCTCGCCCTGGCCGATCCCCTCGGTCCGGCGGACACCCGCGCCGACACCGTCCGCGCGTTCGTCCGCGCTGCCGAGACCGCCGGTCTCGCGCCCTGCTTCTTCAGCGCCGGTGCCGAGACCCTCGACGCCGTCCCCGAGGGGTGGCGCAGCATCGTCGTCGCCGACGACACCGTGGTCGACCTGCCGGGTCTGCGCTTCACCGGCAAGGCGTGGGGGGCGGTGCGCACCTCGCTCAACCGGGCCGAGCGCGAGGGCATGACCTTCCGTCTCTCGCGGTGGGATGCCGAACCCTGGGGCGTCCGCCAACAGCTCCGGGCGATCTCCGAGAGCTGGGTCGGCGACAAAGGCCTGCCCGAGATGGGCTTCACGCTCGGCACCCTGCACGAGGCCGGCGACCCCGAGGTGCGTCTGGCTCTGGCCATCTCGCCCGCGGGCGACGTCGACGGGTTCCTGTCGTGGCTGCCGGTCTACGGCGAGGACGGCGTTCGCGGATGGACGCTCGACCTCATGCGCCGACGGGACGGCGGTTTCGGACCCGTCATGGAATATCTGATCGGCTCGTCGGCCCAGCAGTTCTCCGCCGAGGGAGCGCAGGTCATGTCACTGTCGGGTGCGCCCCTGGCGCACGAGTATCCGGTGGATGCCGGGGTCATCGCCGATCTGCAGACGCGCCTGGCCGACATCCTCGAGCCGGTCTACGGCTTCGCCTCGCTGCACCGCTTCAAGCAGAAGTTCCACCCGCGCTACGAGACCATGTACCTGCTCTACCGCGACGAGGCGGACCTGACCCGCATCGGCGCAGCGCTGACGCGGGCGTTCCTGCCGAACGCCACCCTGCGCCAGTTCGCCGCGGCGGGGGTCGATCTGGTGCGGCACGAACGATGAACCCCGACGCATCGTCGATGCGCCGGGGTCCGTGCCGAGGAGGGTCGGCGGAAGATCAGAGGGGGCGGATGTTCTCGGCCTGCAGGCCCTTCGGGCCCTGCGCGACCTCGAATTCGACGCGCTGGTTCTCTTCGAGCGAGCGATAGCCGCCGGACTGGATCGCGCTGTAGTGCGCGAAGACGTCCTGGCTGCCGTCATCGGGAGCGATGAAGCCGAAGCCCTTCTCCGAGTTGAACCACTTGACCGTGCCCTGCGTGCTCATGGTGATGCCGTTTTCCGCTTGAGCCGGCACCGTGCGCACCGGACTGTGAGCCCCACGGTAACCGCGATGGCCTGTCCGCGCACGACTCCGTGACATAAACGTTGCGTGTGGTGACACGAGCGTTCACGGGCCCCGAGCCCATACGACGCCCGGGCTGAGCAGAGCTCGAAGCCCGGGCGTCGACGGATCCCCCCGGATATGTCACGCGAGGCGTGACGGCGATCACTTTACCGGCGCCAGACCTCTCGCGCGACACGAAAACGAAGAATCAGCCAACTCTGTCCAGGTTCTGTGATAACCAAGGGCCGTAAACTCCCGCTGATGGATGGTCGGCGTCGCGCTTCGGCCCTCGTCGACGATGCCTACCGGCAGCTCGGCGAGGCCATCGTCGACGGTCGACTGCAGCCGGGCGACCGGCTGCGCGATGTGGAGCTGGCCGTGCTCATGGGCATCTCGCGAACACCCGTGCGCGAGGCCTTGCAGCGTCTGGAACGCATCGGCCTGGTCGAGGTGGCCGCGAACCGCTACACACGTGTGGCCGCGCTGAGCGACCGTGCCCGCCGCGACATGCGCGAGTACGCCGCACACACGATCGGCGGAGCGCTGCGCGTCGCCGTCGAGCGCGCCGCGGACGACGACCTCGCCGAGGCCGCGCGACGCCTCGACGACATGCGCGACGCGCCGACATCGACGGCGTACGTCGACGCGATCCTCGGCCTGTATGCGCACGTCGTCAACGCGTCGGGCAACGTCGTCTTCGCGAAAGCGCTCGACCAGACCGACCTCGTCCTGCGCCGCAATCTCGAGGGCTGGCAGAGCATCGACGGCGAGACGCGCGCTCCCCTGTTCGCGACCCTGCGGGAGCAGATCCTCTCGCGCGACGCCAACGGTGCGACCTGGAGCTTCCTCTCCCTGCACGGTTTCGACTGGTCGCACAAGCACGCGGACGACGAACCGACCTCCGGCTAGCGTGACCGCATGCCCCGCATCGATCTTCGTGACGACGACGCCACCACCACCGAGGAGCTCCGTCAGCTCGTGGCCCGTGAGGCCGAGCGCCCCCTCTACGTCCATGTCGCGGGCGATCGCGACGCGCATGATGAATTCGCCCGCCTCGGCTTCGTGGAACACGGGCGCGACGGAGACGACGTCGTCTACGTCCTGCCGCCGACGCTAGAGTGACGCGGTGCCGACGAGCGACGACGAACAGGACCGCGAGCCGGTCGACGCCCCGGAGTTCACGCGTCTGCTGAGCCGACCGCGTTCCATGCTCGTCTTCGTCGTGATCGTCTTCGTCGTCACGACCGTCCAGGCCATGGCGAACCCGTTCGGCGCGATCATCACGGACGATTACACCTGGGACTACCGCCTGCCCCTGGCCGTAGTCGTCGCCGTGGTGATCGCCGGGTGCGCCGCCCAGAGTGCGCTGCTGCTGCTGTCCGCGCGGGCGCCCGTCGTCGCCGTGCTCGGGACGACCGTCTGCTACCTCGGTCTGATCGTCGGAGTCGACGTCCCCCGCTGGCTCACCGGCATGGCGCTCGTGGTCGCCGTCGCCGCATTCTTCCTCGCCGTGCACCGCCGGGCGCTTCCCACGATCGCGACGACGGCGGTGGCGATCGCCCTGGCGTGCGCCGTGATGTTCTCGTACGCCGTCGGGGCCGGCCTCCCCCTCCGTGCCGCCTGGGGGTACACCTTCGCGGACGGTCTGGCCTTCGCCGCCCCCGTCATCGGGGGTGCGGCGCTCGGTGCCTGGTGGGCGGGGCGCATGCGCCGGCTGCGACGGGCCAGCGCGCAGGTCGCGGCCGCAGCCCGTGAGCACGAGGCCGAAGTCGAGCGCGCCAAGGCGCTCGAGCGCGCGCGTATCGCCCAGGAACTGCACGACGTCGCCGGCCAGCACCTCGCCGGTCTGCTGTCGCTCGCCGACGCCGCCGTCGAGATCGAGCTGCTCGACGCCGGGCAGGCGGCATCCCTCATCGAAGAGATGCGGGCCGAGGGCCGATTCGCCTCGGCGAGCCTGTACGCCGCGCTCCGCGACCTGCGCGCCGAGAGCGGATCCCACGCTGAGCCCACGCGCGACCTGCGAGCGCTCGACGACCTCGTCGCCTATTGGACGGATCGCGGGATGAGGGTGGTCCTTCGCGTCCACGCGCCCGTCGACGACGTTCCCGCGATGGTCTCGACGACGGCCTACCGCCTCGTGCAGGAGGCGTTGACCAACATCTGCAAGCACGCCGCCGGATCGGAGGCCGCCATCGACGTGCGCGTCGGCCCGAGCGTCGTCCGGGTGAGCGTCGAGAACACCCCGGGTCGCTCCACGGCCGCCGACGACCACCCCCACGGTCTGGGGTGGGGACTGACGGGGCTCGCGGAACGCGTCGAGCTGCTGCACGGCACGTTCCAGGCGGGGCCCTCACCGTACGGCGACGGGTGGCTGGTCGTCATGGAGGCACCGGTGTCGATCGACGAGGGCGCCGTACGCGCGCAGCGCGCATGACCGCCGCCGCTGCCGACATCGGCGTGCTGATCGTCGACGACAACCGCACCGTGCGTCGCGGCATCCGTCTGCGACTCGAGAACGCCTCCGGCATCCGCGTCGCCGGAGAAGCCGCGAACGGCCCCGACGCCATCGTCCGCGCTCGAGCCGAGAACGCCGACGTGGTGTTGATGGATCTGCACATGCCGGGGATGAGCGGGATCGAGGCGACCCGCATCATCACGGCGGAGAATCCGGGATGCCGCGTCATCCTGCTCACCAGCGAGGTGTCCGACGCGTTCGTGCTGGACGCCCTCGAGGCGGGCGCGAGCGGCTACCTGCTCAAGGGCCACGACAGCGACCAGCTGCTCCCCGTCATCCGCGGGGCGGCGGCGGGCACGGCGACCATCTCGCCGCGGGTCGCCCCGCGCCTGATCCGCGAGCTGCGCGAGGCGCGGCCGCTACCCGCGGCGCCCGACGAAGTGTCGTTGCTGACCGCGGCCGAGACCCGCGTGGTCGCGTTGCTCAGCAGCGGGGTGACGGCCACCGAAGAGATCGCCCGGCATCTGTCGGTGTCGATCAACACCGTGCGCAGTCAGACGGCATCCGCCCTGCGAAAACTCGGCCTGTCCGACCGCACGCAGCTCGCGCTGTGGGGCGCACGCAATGGACTGCAGCGCCGCGATCCGTCGTCCATTCGGACGAATTCCTGAGCCCGCTCTCGCTCGCGCACCGCGAAAACAGCGCGGGCCCCGCCGGCCTTCGCGCAACCCCTCTTCCTCCGGTGCGTCCAACCCGGAAGACTGCACCCACAGCGCGCGTGACGACTCCGCCGCTGACGTCCGTGCGAGGCCGGGAGTTGGGGGCGGTCTCGCACGGACGTCGCTCCGCCGTCGTGGTCGGCGCCTTGACGGCGAGGTCGACTCGTGTTGGGCTGAGGTGATGACGACGTGGGTGTGGGTCATGACGGTGGCCGTCGGTACGGCGATGTGGCTGTGGTCGATCAGGCTCACCCTGCGCGCGTATCCCGACGAGCGCATTCCTTGGTGGAGGGCGCCCCGCAAGGCTCCCGCGGCGGCCGTCGCGCTGCGCGCGATCGGAATCGCCCTCGGCACGATCGGCGTGGCGCAGACGAGCGGTCTGGTCGCGACGAGCCCCGGCGGAGCGGCGATCGTCGCCGCGGTGCTGATGAGCGCGCTCTTCCTCGCCCCCTTGTATGTCGCTCTCATCCGTCACAACGCCCGCGTCGACGCCCGCGCGACGTAAGACCTCACCTGCGCACGAGGGTGGCGACGATGGGTCGGTGATCGCTCCCCGCGTCGTCCATGTCGCCGCGTGCGCCGGAGGTCAGCCGAGCCTCTTGGTCGCCTTGCGCGCCTTCTTCAGCGCTTTCGGCAGGTGGGCCAGGTGAGCGTCCGCGCGGGTCTGCGCGTGGCGCGCGATCTCGTCGTAGGGCGCTGTCGCCTCTTGCGCGGTGAAGGCGCGGCGATGCGTTTCGACGGCCCGTTCGACGAGCAGCAGATCGTCGCGGTGCTCGCCCAGCAGTTTGTGGACCCGCTTGGCCGCGCGACCGAGCCGGCGGTTGTCGCCGCCGAGCAGCGAGGCATCGGCGGCGTTCACGGCCTCCGAGAGGTAGCGCAGGCGACGCGCGGCCTTGCGGACCTCGTGCAGGCGGTCGAGCGAGCCGTCGGAGCGACGCACCGCGCGCGCCAGACGACGAGCGTCCCGGCGCAGTAGACGGCGGAAGGCCTTTCGCGCCGAGGCATCGTCGAGGTGGAGCGTCAGACCCGCCTCCCGGACGAGCTGCCGACGGGTCTGGCCGGCCGGCGTCTCGTGCGCGTGGACGACGCGGGCGTGCAGGTGCCGGTACTCGGACCTCTCGTCGCCGACGAGACGGCGTCGTGCGTCCGCGTCGTCGATGCCGAGCTCGGCCATCACCGCCTCGGCGCGCTCGGCGCGCACCTCGGCATCCCTCGCCTCGCCGAGAATCCGCCCCCAGGGCGCGAGCGCCGCGCGGGTGCCGGCGAGGGCGGGGTCGTCGCTGAGCCGTTCGATCGAGGCGAGGACCGAGCGCAGACGACGCACACGCGTGCGGTGCTCGTGCAGCCCATCCGGTTCGTCCCGCAGTGCGGCGGCTTCAGAGGCCTCGACGTCGGCGGAAGCGGACTGGACGATCCGGCGGGCCAGGGTTTCGGCGGAGGGAGAGGCGTGCGACATCCCGTCACGTTAGAGCGGGGGATGCCGCGACGCTGCGGGGTTGACGCCCCCGCGAACGCGCAAAGGCCCGGGGCGCGGTCCAACCGCCCCGGGCCTTGTCGAACGATGTCAGCGCGCGGCGCGACGACCCACGATGAGGCCGTAGATCAGCAGGACGATGATCGACCCGCCGATGGCCAGCAGCCACGTCTGCAGCGAGAAGAAGTCCTGCAGGGGCGCGTTGAAGAGCAGGCTACCGAGGAACCCGCCGAGCAGGGCACCCACGACGCCGAGGACGAGCGTGATGAGCCAGCCGCCACCCTGCTTGCCGGGGAGGATCAGCTTTGCGATGGCGCCGGCGATGAGGCCGAGGAGGAGAAATCCGAAGAATCCCATTGTTGTGTTCCTTTCAGCGAGGATGAACCGATGCCCGCTGGAAACGGGCTCTCGTTGTATCCAGCTTCCTCTCAGCTAGCCGAAACGGCAGGTGGGTTGATTCCGGCGCGAAATTCTGGGTGTGTGACCGGACCACGTTCTCGGAACGAGGGATGCCACCACTCCATCCGGGGCGTGAGGACCCCCACGAGTCGGGACTTCCAGCAGCGCGGAGCGCTAGTTATCCACGGCATTCTCCACAGGATTCCTCCCGAGGTCACCGAGCCGAAGATCATCCCGCGTGCGGCGGATTGGCGGGCTCCAGTCGCGGAATTACGCGGGTGTAGTTTCGAAGAGAGCAACGAATGTTGCGGTTCTCCACAGCGCTGCACACAGCCGAGAGGACCTTTCACACACACTGTCCACAGAGTTATCCACAGATGTGGGGAGAACTCGGTCTGATTCGGCCGCGGTCGCCAGCTCCCTGGCGGAGTGCTCCCCACCCGAAGCGAATCTGCTGGCGCTCGCGAAGTGGGCGGCAAGGGAGGGTCGAGTGACGTATGTCGATGTCGTCCTAGGCGTCCATATAAAGATCCACCGCTGCGCGACGGCGAAGAGCGGCAGAGAGCGGCAGCACATCGGGAACGACGAAGGCCCCGGGAGAACCCGGGGCCTTCGTCTTGCTGTGCTGTGCGCGAGGGGGGACTTGAACCCCCACGCCCTTGCGGGCACTGGCACCTGAAGCCAGCGCGTCTACCTATTCCGCCACTCGCGCGAGTCACGGCACGGATGCCACGAACTCAACTTCCCGAGAATATCACGGCCACGACCCCACCACGAAACGCGGGCCCCGAAGCCCCCTTCCATCACCTGTCCAGGCGCGCTGACTACGATGTGCCTACTGGTCTGCCTGCCTGAAGGAGTCTCGTGGGGCTACTCGACAGTTTCGAGAAGGGTCTCGAACGCGCCGTCAACGGTGCGTTCGCGAAGACCTTCCGCAGTGGCATCCAGCCGGTGGAGATCGCTTCTGCGCTGCGCAGTGAGCTCGACAAGAAGGCCGTGGTCGTCACGCGCGACCGCATCCTGGCACCCAACACCTTCAGCGTGCGCCTCTCCCCCGCCGACGACGAGAAGATGAGCGCGCTGGGCTCGACCCTGGTGTCCGAGCTCGACACGCTCGTCAAGAAGCACGCGCGCACGCAGGGCTACTCGTTCGCGGGCCCCGTGGCCATCTCGATCGAGCGCGACTCGTCGTTGTCGACCGGCACGCTGCGCGTCGACTCGCAGACCACCGAGGGCCGCATCGCGTGGCGCGGTGTCGTCGACATCGACGGCACGCGGCATCCCCTCACCGGCGCGCGCACGGTCATCGGCCGCGGGAGCGACGCCGACATCACCATCCCCGACGCCGGCACCAGCCGCAAGCACGTCGAGATCCTGTGGGACGGCGAGCGCGCGATGGTCCGCGACCTGGGCTCGACCAACGGCACCACCCTCAACGGCCGCAAGGTCTCCGAGGCCGCTCTGCCGCCCGATTCGACGATCTCGATCGGCCGCACCAATATCGTGTTCCGTGTGGTGGCTCAGGCGCAGCCGCCGCGGCGCCCGTCGGCGTCCGACGCCACGCGCATCTTCGACGTCCGGGAACGGGGACCCCAGTCATGAGTCCGTTGACTCTTCTTCTTCTGCAGGGCGGGTTCCTCGTCCTGCTGTGGTTCTTCGTGTTCGGGGTGGTCTACTCGCTGCGCGCCGACCTGTTCGGCGTCAAGGTGCGCAAGCTCCCCGAGCCGGCGGCATCCCCCGCTCCGGCGGCGGCCGCCCCCACCGCGTCGCCCGATGCGGTCACCACG